>JAEXBT010000070.1 GCA_023393895.1 Pseudomonadota bacterium | reverse complement strand
CGGGACGGGCCGGGAGCCGCGGCTTCGACGGGGTGCTCACCGCGCGCAGCGCCCGGCCGGCGGACCTTGTCGCTGCCGTGCCCTGATCAGCGCTCCAGGATCGCCACCACGCCCATGCCACCTGCCGTGCAGATGGAGATGAGACAACGCCCGCCGCCGCGCTGGGCGAGCTCCTTGGCCGCAGTCGCGACGATGCGCGCACCGGTGGCGGCGAACGGATGCCCGGTCGCCAGCGATGAGCCGTTCGGGTTGAGCTTGGCCGGGTCGATGCTGCCGAGCGGCGCATCCAGGCCCAGCCGGTCGCGGCAGTAATCCGCGCTTTCCCAAGCCTTCAGCGTGCACAACACCTGCGCGGCGAATGCCTCGTGGATCTCGTAGAAGTCGAAGTCCTGCAGGGTGAGACCGTTGCGCGCCAGCATCTCCGGCACCGCGACAGTCGGCGCCATCAGCAGGCCTTCGCCGGCGACGAAATCGACCGCGGCCACCTGCACGTCGCGTAGATAAGCCAGCGGTTCGTGGCCATTCGCGCGCGCCCAGTCCTCGCTGGCGAGCAGGCAGGCGGCGGCACCATCGGTGAGCGGCGTGGAGTTGCCGGCGGTCAATGTGCCGCGGCCGGAATGCCGGTCGAAGGCGGGCTTCAGCGTCGCCAGCTTCTCCACCGTCGAATCCGGGCGCAGGATGTTGTCGCGCTTCACGCCGCGGAACTCGACCACCAGGTTATCGAAGAAACCGCGCTCGTAGGCGGCGGCAAGCTTGCGGTGGGAATCGGCGGCGAGCGCGTCCTGCGCCTCACGGCTGATGCCCCACTCCTTCGCCATGTCCTCGCAGTGCTGGCCCATCGACTTGCCCGTGCGCGGCTCGGCCACGCCTGGGAAATCGGGCTTGATCATGCCCGGGCGGAAGCGCGCGAACTCCTTCAGGCGGCCGCCAAGCGTCTTCTCTGCATTGGCGCGAAGCAGAATCGAGCGCAGCGCCTTGCCGTAGACGATCGGCACGTCCGAGGTCGTGTCCGAGCCGCCGCCGATGCCGGCCTCGATCTGCCCGGTCGCGATCTTCATCGCGATGGTGTTGATGGTGTCGAGCGACGTGCCGCAGGCGCGCTGCAGGGTGATGCCGGGCGTCAGCGGCGACAGGCCCGACGACAGCGTCGCCTCGCGCGCCAGATTCCAGTCGGACGAATGCTTGATCACCGCGCCCATCGCCACCTCGCCCAGCTGCTGGCCCTGCAGGCCGAACTTCTCGACCAGTGCGCCGAGCGTGCGCACCGAAAGGGCAAGGTTGCCGACCTCCGCATATGCGGTGTTCTGGCGACAGAAGGGAATGCGGACGCCGCCCAGCACGGCGACACGACGGGACTGCGACATCGGTAGGCTCCTGCGGCTTCCGTGCGGTGGCGCACGGACTAGAATACGAGTCTAACGCCGGCCCCGATGACGCGCACGCGAATGACCGAACCCGCTTCCGACCTTTCCGTGCTGGCCGTCATGGCCCTGGAATGGATGGCCGATACCACGCCGCAACCGGCATTGGCGCAGGAAGCCGCTGGTGCGCTGGCCGAGCGCATCGGGCATGACCTGGCCCTGCTGGTGCCGGAGGCGAGCGGCCTCGATCTTGTGGTGATGGGCGCGCATTTCGATCCCGCCGAAGTGCTGCGTCCGGGCTGGCCGGTGCATCGGCGCCTGCATGAACTGCGCGAACGCGCACCGGGCCGCAATGCCGGGCCGCGCATCCTCGCCTTCGGCAGCGATGCCGGCGGCGACATTCCGCAGCCGCTGCAGGCTGATCCGGCACTCGCTGGCGGCACTTTCCGCGTCCTCCCGCTGCTGCTGGCCGGCGAAGGCGCGGCGGCAGCGGGCGCGCGACTGGAGGAACTGCTGGTCGATCGGGGCATGGCCCGTGCGGAAACCGCGCTGCTGGCGCAGCAGGCGTTCGGTGCGCGGATTGAACATGCCCGCTACCTTACCGTGCATGACCTTGCTGCGATGACCGCACTGCAGTACCGGCACATGGGGCTGGAACCGCTGTGGCCGCTGATCGAAGCCGCGCTGCTGTCGCCGCAGCGCAATGTCTGGCTCGACGCGCCGCCGGAGCCGCTACTGCACCATGCAGGCGGCGAGGTGCGCGTTGCGTTGTTCTCCGATGCCGCCTGGCGTGCCCGCTACGCACCGGACGAAACCGATCCGGCACGCCTGTCGCGGCTGCGCGGATATTTCGACGCGCGCATCCGCCAGCAGTCAGCGGTGCTCGACGCCCACGGCATCGACGTGCGCTACGTCGATTGCCCGGACGCCGAGACCGCCGGCGCCGCGCTGGCCTAACGGATCACCCCGCAGGCGACGCGGCCACCGGCATTGCCGGTCGGCTGGGTGGTGTAGTCGTCCGCATCGGCATGCACGATCACCGCCTTGCCGACGACATCGTTCAGCGCAGCGCCGCTGCCGATCACCACGCCCTCGAAATGCACGTTGACCGTGGCCACGCCATTCGCGTTCGCGCTCAGGTTGTCCTGGTCACCCAGGTGATGCGCGCCCTGACCTGTGCGGCCGTGCGGCTGCGCGGTCGGGTTGAAATGACCGCCGGCGCTGGTGAAATCCGTGGCGCTGCAATCTCCCTTCTCATGGATGTGGAAAGCATGCGTGCCGTTCGGCTTGAGGCCGCTGATGCTGCCGGTCATCTGCACGCCGGTACCCATCGGGGTGAGGGTGAGCGTGCCCGCGGTGGACTGGCCGCTGGCCGGCGCCAGTTGCACGGTGGCGGTGCTGCGCGAGGAGGTGGTGGCACAGGCGCTCAATGCGGCGGCGGCTATGGCGACGCCCAGGATCGAAAGTCGGATGTTCATGAGGGGATGACTCCGGGAGAGGACGCCCGACCGTAACGCGGCACCGGTGGATGGGTGATGAAATCGAAGGAAGGTCAGCGGCGGGGTGTGCGCTTGCGTGACGCCCCCAGCTTGCGGGTCAGCGTGTTGCGCCCCAGTCCGAGCCGCTCCGCCGCCCGGCCGCGATGGCCGTCGCTGGCGGCAAGCGCGGCCTCCAGCAGGATCCTGTCGAAGCGCTCGCGCGCGTTCGCATGCAGGTCGGGCATTCCAGCTTCCAGAGCTTTCGTCGCCCATGCCGCCAGCGCGCGCTCCCAGTCGGCATCGTTCGCCGATTCGCGCAGGCCGCCACCCAGATCGGCCACGCCGATGCGGTCGCCCGGCGCCATCGCCGCCAACCGCCAGCACAGGTTCTCGAGTTCGCGCACATTGCCCGGCCAGTCGTGCTGCTGCAGCCGCAACAGAGCGGGCTTCGCAAAGGTCTTCGGGCGGATGCCGAGCCGGCGCGAGGCGGCAGCTAGGAAGTTGCCGGCCAGCGTGGGAATGTCCTCGCGGCGTTCGCGCAACGGCGGCAATTCCAGCCGAACCACGTCGAGCCGGTGCAGCAGGTCGGCGCGGAAGCGCCCGGCATCGACCAGCGCCTGCAGCGGCTGATGGGTGGCGGCGATGATCCGCACGTCAACCCGGATCAGCTCGCGGCCACCGACGCGGAAGAACTCGCCCTCGGCCAGCACGCGCAACAGCCGCGTCTGCAGGGCCGCCGGCATGTCGCCGATCTCGTCGAGGAACAGGGTGCCGCCATGGGCCTGCTCGAAGCGGCCAATGTGGCGGCGGCTGGCGCCGGTGAAGGCACCGGCCTCGTGGCCGAACAATTCGGACTCGAGCAACTCGGCCGGGATCGCTGCGGTGTTGAGCGCGACGAAGGGCTTGCCGGCGCGCGGCGATTCGGCGTGCAAGGCGCGCGCCACCAGTTCCTTGCCGGTGCCGGTCTCGCCGGTGACCAGCACGTTGAGCGGGGCCTGTGCCACCCGCCCGATGGCACGGAACAGCGCGCGCATCGCCGGCGTGTCCCCGACCAGCTGCATGGCGGAGGACGGCTGCTCATCCGCCGGGGGCTGCGATGCCGCCGGCTCGACATCGCCCGCGTGGGCGGCAAGCGCGCGTTCGGCAAGCGCGACGGCCGCGTCGAGATCGAACGGCTTGGACAGGAACTCGAACGCGCCGCCGCGGAACGCGCCGGCGGTGGAGGCGACATCGGTATGCGCGCTCATCACGATCACCGGCAGCGCGGGATGCGCGGCTTTCAGTTTCTCCAGCAGGGCGAGGCCGCCTTCGCCCGGCATCCGCACATCGGTGACCAGCAGTGCAGGTGCCGGCGTGCGCGCCAGGGTGGCGAGCGCCTCTTCGCCCGTCGCGAACGTGGTGACCTCGTGGCCGGCTTCACGCAGCGCCGCGGCCAGCACGAAGCGCACGCCATGGTCGTCGTCCACCACCCAGATCCGCGCCGGCTCAGTCATTGGTTGGCTCCGGCAAGGGCAGCAGCAGGGTGAACACGGTATGGCCCGGGCGCGAACGGAAGCCCAGCGTGCCGCGATGCTCACGCGCGACCTGCTGCGCCAGCGCGAGGCCCAGCCCGCTGCCTTCCGCGCGACCACTGATCAGCGGCAGGAACACCTGTTCGGCGATCTCCTCCGGAATGCCGCGGCCGTCATCAGCGATGTCCAGCCGCAGCGCCAACGGATACACCACATCGGCGACGCGCACGCCATGTTCGGCGCGGGTGCGCAGCGTCACTTGGGTGGCGCCGGCCTCGATCGCGTTGCGCACTAGGTTCCAGACCGCCTGGGTCAACCGGTCGCTATCACCGACGACCTCCGGCAGGCTGGGGTCGTAATCGCGGATCAGCCGCACCGCCCAGCCGGCGTCGCTCTCGGCCAGCCGCAGCACGCGGTCCAGCACGCTGTGCAGGTTGAGTGGCGCATGCGGCGTGGCCGGCTGCGGCGCCATCAGCCGGTCCAGCAACGCGGCCAGCCGGTCCACCTCGCCCTGGATCAGGCCGGTGAGTTCGGTGGATGCGGCTTCCGGGTGACGACGCGCCAGCAACTGCGCCGCGCCCTTGATCCCGGCCAGCGGGTTTCGCAGTTCGTGCGCCAGGCCCTTCAGCGCGGCGGCGACCGCGGCCGGAAGGGCGGCACCGGGATCGCCTTCGGGGAACTCGTCGACCGGATGCGCTTCCAGCAGCCAGCCATCGTCCCATCGGCTTAGCCACAGGTCGGCGAAGCGCGGTGCGCTGTCGCCAGGCACTGCCATAGCGACCCGACGCAGGCGCAGCGGCGGCGCTGCCGGATCGATGTCATCACTGGCGAGCGCAGCAGCCAGCCGTTCTCCCTGTGCTTCCAGCGCAGCCAGCGGCAGCCCCGGCAGCCGACGCCGGCTGATGCCCAGCCAGCGCGCGAACGCCGGCGTAGCGTCGACAATCAGGCCGGCGCCATCGCACCAGGCGAACGGCGTGGCAAGCGCATCGGGCGAAGGCACGGCATCGGACATTGCACCATTATGGGGCAGCCGCTCCGGTCAGCGCAGCCACGTTCTCGGCGATCACCCGCTCCTCGTCGGTATCGATCATGCGGATGGCGATGCGGCTCTCCGGCGCTTCCAGCACGCGCGCATCGCGCGCGTTGGCTTCCGCATCGATCTGGGCCCCGAGCCAGCGTAGGTGCGCGCAGACAGCGGCGCGAATCGGCGGCTGGTGCTCGCCGATCCCCGCGGTGAACACGAGGCCGTCCAGCCCACCCAGCGTGTTGGCGAGCGCCGCCACCCCGCGCGCGATGCGGAAGCAGAACAGCTCGATCGCCTCGCGTGCTTCCGGCGCCTCGCTTTCCAGCAGGACACGCGCGTCCGCGCTGATCCCGGACACCCCCTTCAGGCCGCACTCGTGATACAGCCAGCGCTGCAGTTCATCCACCGACATCCCACGCTGCTGCTGCAGGTACAGCGGCACGCCGGCGTCCAGCTCACCGGGCCGGGTCGCCATCGGGATGCCGTCGAGCGCGGAGAAACCCATGCTTGTATCGCGGCTGACGCCGTTCTCCATCGCGCACAGGCTGGCGCCGCTGCCGAGGTGCGCAACGACCAGCTTCTTCGCCGCCAGCGCCGGTTCGCTGCGCTGCAGTTCCTCGGCGATGAACTGGTAGGACAGGCCGTGGAATCCGTAGCGGCGCACGCCCTCGTCGTGCAGCGCGCGCGGGATGGCCATCCGCGTCACCAGCGGCGCATGGGTGCGATGGAAGGCGGTGTCGAAGCAGGCCACCTGCGGCAGCGCCGGCCGCGCCGCCTGCATCGCCCGCACCAGTTTCAGGCCATGCGGCTGGTGCAGCGGTGCCAGTGGCGAGAGGGCATCGAGGCGTTCGATGATCGCGTCGTCCAGCAGGGTCGGCGCATCGAATTCCATCCCGCCATGGACGATGCGGTGGCCGACCGCGGCGAACGCGCCGTCATCGAACTTCGTATCCAGCCAGTCGAGCACGGCCTCGATCACCGCGGTCATGTCCGCGCCATCCACCGGCAGCGGCACGCTCTCACGCACGCCGTCGTGATTGAATTTCAGCACCAGCGGTGCGACCCGCAGGTCGAGCACGCCGCCGCCGAGCGCGCGCAACGTGTCGCCCACGCGTTCGAACACGCCGAGCTTGATCGTCGACGAACCGGCGTTGAAGGTGAGGATGCGGCTCACGCGGAAGCCACCGCTGCCTTGGTGTGCGCCACGATCCGCGCCAGCGCGATCGACGCCAGCCGCGTGCGCACGCTGTCGGCGCGGCTGGTGAGGATGATCGGCACCTTCGCGCCCAGCACCAGCCCCGCGCTGTCGGCGCGCGCGAAGTACATCAGCTGTTTGGCGGCGATATTGCCGGCCTCGAGATCCGGTGCCAGCAGGATGTCGGCCTGCCCCGCCACCTTCGACACGATGCCCTTTTCCTTGACCGCGGCCATGTCGATCGCGTTGTCGAAAGCGAGCGGCCCATCCACCAGGCCATGCTTGATCTGCCCACGCGCGGCCATCACGGTGAGCGCCGCCGCATCGAGCGTCGAGGCCATCTTGGTGTTGACCGTCTCCACCGCGGCCAGCACCGCGACCTTCGGCTCGGCCACGCCGAGCGTGCGCGCCAGGTCGATCGCGTTCTGCGCGATATCGCGCTTCTGCTCCAGCGTCGGCGCGATGTTGATCGCCCCATCGGTGACCATCAGCAGCTTGTCGTAGGCAGGCACATCGAACAGGAAGACGTGGCTCAGCCAGCGGTCGGTGCGCAGGCCGTTTTCGCGCGCGATCACCGCCGAGAGCAGTTCGTCGGTATGCAGGCTGCCCTTCATGATCGCGTCCACCTCGCCGCGCCCGGCCATCTGTGCGGCGTGCTCGGCGGCGGCGTGGCTGTGCGGCACCTCGATCAGCTCCATGCCGTCGAGCGAAACCCCGGCCTCTCGCGCGGCGGCCTCGATCCGGTGGCGCGGCCCGACCAGCACCGGCACGAACAGCTTCTCGTCGTTGGCCTCGACCGCGGCCAGGATCGAACGCGTGCTGGTCGGATGCACCACCGCCGTGCGCAGCGGCGGCAGTGCGTATGCGCGCTTCATGCCGATGTCGAAGATGCGATGGCGGTTCACCTGCACTTCCGGCATCTCGGCGCGCTCAACCTCATGCTGCACGGTCGGCGCGATCACTTCCGCGGTACCGGTCAGCACTTCCATGCCTGCCGCATCGACGCAGCGGCAATCGAACACCACCACGTTGCGTCCCACGTGCTTTTCACGCACGGTCACGCTGGCGGTGATGGCATCGCCCGGCTTCACCGGCCGCAGGAAGCGCAGGTCCTGGCCCAGATAGATCGTGCCGGGCCCGGGCAGCTCGGTGCCGAGCAGCGCGGAGATCAGCGACGCGGTCCACATGCCGTGCACCACCACATGACCGAAACGCTCGCCGGCCGCGAAAGCATCGTCCATGTGCGAGGGATTGAGGTCACCCGATGCCGCCGCGAACAGTGCGATGTCCTTGCGGGTCGCGGTGCGCGTGAGCGTGGCATGGTCGCCGATGGCGATCTCGTCGAAGGTGCGGTTGCGGATCTGTGGCATGGCATCACCCGTGGGGAAAGGCTGAAAGGTGTACCACGCCACCATGACCGGTTGCCGCCACGCTTGACCGCGCGATGAACGCGGCGCGATGCCTTCACGGCACCGCCGCGGCGGGGACGGCAGCATCGGCCCCTGTTCCCGCGCATTCCGGAGTCGAATGATGAAGCCCCTTCGCCCCGCCCTGTTCGCCAGCGCCATCACCCTGGCCCTTGCCGCCTGCAGCGATCCGCCGGCGCCGGCACCCCAGGCCGAAGCGCCTGCGCCCGCCGCCCCGGTCACCGAGATGCCGGCACCTGCCCCCGCGCCCGCCCCGGCCGCGGCACCGACCCTGTACGGGCCGGATGGATATCCGCTGGAGGTCTGGGATCGCACCGCTGCCGCGCCCACCGGCGCCCCGGACCAGGCCGCCAACGATCTTGCCAGCACCACCGGCGAGCCGGGCATCCTGCGCGCCCAGGTACTGTTGCTGCGCGCCCACTTCTCCACCGGCGAGATCGACGGCAAGGAAGGCATGAACGTGGCGAAGGCGGTGCGCGCCTTCCAGCAGGATCGCGGACTGACCGTCAACGGCGAGCTGGACGCCGCCACTTGGGCCGAGCTCAACAAGGACACCGCACCGGTGCTGGTCAGCTACACGCTGACCCAGAAGGACATCGACGGTCCCTACGCCCCAACGCCCGAGCGCGCCGAGGACAAGGCCAAGATGGATCGCATCGTCTACCAGGACATGCACGAAATGCTGGGCGAGAAGTACAACGCCAAGCCTGAACTGCTGAAGCAGCTCAACCCGAACGCCGATTTCTCCAAGGCCGGCACCGTGATCGTGGTGCCGTACACGCGCCCGGCGCAGGAAATCGCCAAGGCGTCGCGCATCGTGGTCGACAAGTCCGAGGCCGCCCTGCAGCTGCTCGACGAGGCCGGCAACATCTACGCGCAGTTCCCGGCCTCGACTGGATCATCCAAGTTCCCGCTGCCGATCGGCGAGTGGAAGCTGACCTCGGTGGCGCACAACCCCGATTACCGCTACGACCCGGACATCCTGGTCAATCAGCCGAAGGACGCCAAGCCGGCCACGCTGCCGCCGGGCCCGAACGGGCCGGTCGGCATCATCTGGATGGGCATCAACAAGGAGCATTACGGCATCCACGGCACGCCCGAGCCCGGTCACATCAGCCGGACCCAGTCTTCGGGCTGCGTGCGCCTGACCAACTTCGCCGCGCAGGCCGTGGCCTCGGCGGTCGCGGTCGGCACGCCGGTGACTTTCCAGGAGTAATAACGCTTCACCCGCGGGGGCGTGTCACTGCGATGGCACGTCCCCTTCCTTCTGGAACAGTTGCAGCAACGCGCGGCGATAGATCTCCCCGATCGTCGCCGCATGCGTTCCGCCTTCCACCGGCATCAGGGTGAGTTGCCATGGCGCGGACTTCGCTGCCCAGGCCCTTGCCCATGCGGATGCCGCCTCGCGCCGTGCCCGGGTATCACGCGAACCGGTAGCGAGGATGACGTGGAGGTCGCCGCGTTGCGCCCGCCGCGACGTGGATGAGAAGGCCTGCAGGCCAACGGCAGCGCCCGGATTGCTGGCGATGCGGGCCCAGAACAGGTCCGGGGCCTGCTGCGCACTCCACAACACGAAGTTGCCGCCGAGCGATTGCCCGAGCAGCACCCGCCGCGAGCTGTCCACGGCGTGCCGCGCCTCAACCCGGGGCAACAGCTCTTTCTCGATGAAACGCAGGAAGGCCGCCGCCCCGCCGTGCTCCGGTGGACTGCCCGGCAGCTGGATCGTGTAATCGGTGCTGCGGAAATTGCCTTCACCGAACGCACCGTAGGCGATGCCGACGATGATGGCTTCCGGCACTTTCTCGTCGTAATGCAGGAGCAGGTGCGTCGATGCCAGGAGCGGGAAGAGGATGTCGCCGTCGAGCAGGTAGACCACCGGATAGCGCGCCGCGGATTTCGCGTCGTACCCCTCCGGAAGGCGCACGAATACGCGGTACTCGCGTCCCGTCTCCCTGGAATGGATGGTGAAGTTCTCGCCAGCCAGCGCAGGCAGCCAGGACAGCGCATCACGCGGCGCCGGCTCGTCCGCGATGCTGGCGCACCCCGCGAGCAAGGCGAAGCACGCCAGCAGGAACGCGCGCCTCATCTCCGGGCACCTGCTGGCTGCCTGGTCAAGGCATGCAGGATGCGCAAATCCTCGGTGTCGAAAGTGGGCGTCACCCCATCGTCGGGGTTCGGACGATCTCCGCGGTCGCCATCGTCCAGCCCACGGAAACGCAGCCGGAACGAATGCAGGGTCGCGCGCGGGTTGGTCGTCGGATAGCCGATCGCGCGCAGTGCGAGCCACGGATCGAAGCCCGGCGGCGCATCGACCAGCTCTCCGCGCGGCCACAGGCCGAACCCGGCATCGGCCAGCCGCTTCCACGGGAACTCCGTGCCCGGGTCGATCTTGCGCCCGGGCGCAAGGTCGGCGTGACCGATGACCTGGGTGGCCGCGATGCCATGGCGGCGCGAAAGGTCGCCCAGCAACGCGATCAGCGCTTCGATCTGCACGTCCGGGAACGGTTCGCTGCCGGTGTTGACGATCTCGATGCCGATCGACGCCTGGTTGACGTCGGTGATGCCGGCCCAGCTGCCCACGCCGGCATGCCAGGCTTCCAGATGGTCGGGCACCAGTTGCAGGATGCGGCCATCGCGATCGAGCAGGTAATGCGAACTCACCGGATGCCTGCGCCCGGGATCGCTGAGGATGCGGCGACTGCCCTCGAGCGTGTCCTCGACCGTGTAATGCAGCACGATGAGCTGGGGCCTGCGCAGCTCGTGGTTGGGCGAAGGCCGGTAGGTCGCAAGCGGGCTCAGCTGGTCCTTGGGCACGCTGTGGCAGGCGGCGAGCGCGAACAGCAGCAGTGCCAGCGCCAGCCGGGCAATCACCGTGACGAACCGAGCGCGTGGAGGATGCGCAGGTCCTCGGCATCCAGTTCAGGCGCCAGCTGCGCGCCATCATCGCGGCCGCGGAAGCGCATGCGGAAGGCGCGCAGCGCGGCGGCCCGGTCATCGAGCGGATAACCGAATGCCGCCATGGCCGCCCAGCCATCAAAACCCGCTGGCGCGTCGCTTGCGGCCACGGTCGGCCAGCGGCCGAAGCCGGCCTCGGCCAGCCGCTGCCAGGGAAAGTGCGGACCGGGATCGATCTTGCGGGTAGGCGCGAGGTCGGAATGACCGATGACCTGCGTTTTCGGGATCTTCAGCCGCGTGGTCAGGTCCTCGAGCAGCCGGATCAACGCGGCGACCTGCGGCTCGGTATACGGCTCACGGCCGTCGTTGTCGATCTCGATGCCGATGCTGGCGCTGTTGAGGTCGGTGATGGCGCCCCAGCGACCGGCACCGGCATGCCAGGCGCGGTGCTGGTCGCTCACCAGCTGGTAGATGCGGCCGTCGTCGCCGACCAGGTAATGCGAACTGACGCGGCCACCGGCATTGGCGCTGCGCAGGGTCTTGAGGCTCTGCGTCACCGAGTCCTGCTCGGTGAAGTGCAGCACGATGACCACCGGGCGGCGCGCGTCGAAGTTCTTCGATGGCACCCATTCGGCAATGGGATTGCGCGGCACGCTGGCGCAGGCGGAAAGGGCGACTGCACACGCAACTAGAAGAGAGGCGAGGATCGGGCGCATCGCCGCATCATAGTCCGACAGGCCGTGGCTGGCGTCTGCGTCCGGCCTGGCTGCCCACGTATTCGTCCAGCATGTGCATGCGGTACACCCCCGACTCCGCCGCGTTCTGCACCAGCCAGTTGCCGTGGCCCGCACCGTAGATCACCAGCACGCGATCACCGGGCCGGGTCGCCTTGTAGATGTTGTTCGCGATCATGCGGTTCCTCAGGTACCACAGTGCTTCCCAGTTGGCACCGACCGGATCGGCCGGCGTACCGTACTGCGCGATGGCGAAATAGGCGCGCGCGTTCTCTTTCCGCCAATGCGCGGCGTTGAGATGACGCAGCA
This sequence comes from Pseudomonadota bacterium, assembly GCA_023393895.1. The sequence goes on along the minus strand of JAEXBT010000070.1, from coordinate 3,081 downwards.
TGTCCGCGATGCTGCCGCGGTCCAGCACGGCCTGCTGCTGCCGGTTGAGCGCCGCGCCTCGCTTGAGGTCAGCCTCGCGCTGCGCCTGCTGCCCGTACTTCTCCACCGCCTTGATGTAATGGATGCTGGCTTCGTCCCTGACCGGCCCCATGTCGTTCCAGTCCACGGCCAGCGGCGGCCCGATCCCGAGCTCGCAGGCGATGCGGAAACCGAGCTGCTCCTCCTCGCCGCGACCGTAGGCACGCCTGCCACTGCAGGTTTCGGCGAAAAGGGCCTCGATGCGATCCTGCTGTCCGGCATCGCGCTCGACCATGACGCGCGTCGGGCGATAGCGCTTGAGCGCTTCCACCACCTCCCGGATCTCCGCCTGCCGCTTCGGCAGCAGCACGTCATCGGCGCGCGTGTTGTGCACATCGCGCCCCGGATTGTCCATGTGGTAGCTGCCAACGAACAAATAGTCAGCGATCGGTGCGGATGGTTGCGCATGGGCTGCGGGCAGGCATCCGAGCAGTAGCAAAGCCAGTGCGATCTTCACGCGATGCATCGACAGTTCCCACGGAGAGGATTCGACGGGAAATCTCGCATGGCCGCGCGTGCCGCGGGCGTGCCAATGGTCACCCTGCAGGCCGCAGTCTCGGGCCCAGAAGGAAGCCCCGCTTCCGCGGGGCTCCGATGCGTCAGATGGTGTAATACATCTGGTATTCCAGCGGATGGGTCGCCGCGCGGAATGCGGTGACTTCCTTGGACTTCAGCGCGATATAGGCATCGATGAAGTCATCGGTGAACACCCCGCCGGCCTTCAGGAATTCGCGGTCCTTGTCCAGCGCCTCCAGCGCCTGGTCCAGCGAATGGCACACGGTCGGAATGTTCTTCTCCTCTTCCGGCGGCAGGTCGTATAGATCCTTGTCGCTGGGCGAGCCGGGGTCGATCTGGTTCTTGATCCCATCCAGCCCCGCCATCATCAGCGCGGAGAAGATCAGGTAGCCGGTGTTCATCGGGTCGGGGAAACGCATCTCGATGCGGCGCGCCTTCGGGTTGGCGACGTACGGGATGCGGCAGGAGGCCGAACGGTTGGAAGCCGAGTACGCCAGCATCACCGGCGCTTCGAAGCCCGGCACCAGCCGCTTGTACGAATTGGTGGTGGAGTTGGCGAACGCGTTGATCGCGCGCGCATGCTTGAAGATGCCGCCGATGTACCACAGCGCCAACTGCGACAAGCCACCGTAGCCGTCACCGCTGAACAGGTTCTGTCCGCCCTTGGCCAGCGACTGGTGCACGTGCATGCCGCTGCCGTTGTCGCCCACGATCGGCTTGGGCATGAAGGTGGCGGTCTTGCCGTAGCGGTGCGCCACGTTCTTGATCACGTACTTCTGCGTCAGCAGGTCGTCGGACTTCTTCACCAGGGTGTCGAAGCGGGTGCCGATCTCGCATTGGCCCGCATTCGCCACTTCGTGGTGATGCACCTCCACTTCGATCCCGAGCGAAGTGAGCGTCTTGCACATTTCCGCGCGCAGGTCGTGCAGCGAGTCGAGCGGCGCCACCGGGAAATAGCCGCCCTTCACCATCGGCCGATGACCGTGGTTGCCGCCTTCGTATTCGCGCGCGGAGTTCCAGTGCGCTTCTTCCGAATCGACGTGATAGAAGGTGTGCCCCATTTCGTTTCCGAAGCGCACCGAGTCGAAGATGAAGAACTCCGGCTCCGGCCCGAAGAACGCGGTGTCGGCGATGCCACTGGCCTTGAGATAGGCCTCGGCACGCTTGGCCACGCCGCGCGGGTCACGCGTGTAGGCCTGCATCGTGGTCGGATCGAGGATGTCGCAGATCATGACGATCGTCGGGTCTGCGGTGAACGGATCCAGGAAGGCCGTCGACGGATCCGGCAGCAGCACCATGTCCGAATTCTGGATGCCGCGCCAGCCGTTGATCGAGCTACCGTCGAACATCCTGCCGTCCTCGAACAGGCTTTCATCGGCGATGCTGGCCGGGAAGGTGACGTGGTGCTGCACACCGCGCATGTCGGCGAAGCGTAGGTCGATCCACTCGACCTTGTGATCCTTGATGAGTTTCTGGACGTTTTCGAACGACATGGGTGCTCCGGACGGGTAGGGACCCTGAGACATGAGCACGGGTCATGCCAACCGCGAATCGAACACAAACCATTGAATTTTATTGATAATTCACCCTTATGATTTCAAATTTGCTCAGTTATGGTGCAACTATCATAAGTTTCATCACCTTCATGGTGCTTTTTCTGGTCGTCGGAACTTTCTGCTTCGCCCGCATGAAGTGACCCGAGAGGAATCCAGTACGCATTGAAATCCCTTCATCCACGCAGGAGACTCTGCGGATGAACATCCGACCCCACCATCCACTGACCCTTGCCGCGCTGATGCTGGCGCTGGCTGCGTGCAATCCGGCTACCGATGCGGTCGATCCGCCGACTGCTATCCCGGAGGCGGCACAGGCAACCGGCGATTCCGTCGCAGCCTCGGCGCACGATGCCGATGCACCCCCGCCCACAGATGCCCACGCCGCGCACGGCGAAACGCTGCCGCTCCCCTCGGCACCTGCCAAGCCCTGGGCGACCGATGCTCCCCTGCGCGAAGGCATGACCGGCATCGCCGCGGCGGTGGCCCAGGCCCGTGCCGCGAAGGACGCCGGCGGCTTCGGTGCCGAACAGGCGAAAACGCTCGCAGCCACCGTGGATGAGCGTTTCAAGTTCATGCTGGCGAACTGCAAGCTGGAACCGGAGGCCGACGTCGCCCTGCACGCGTTGCTCGCACAGTTCGTTGCAAGCAGCCGCGAGCTGGAAGCCGACCCAGCAGCGGCCGTGCCGATGGCGCATCTGCAGGAACTGTTGGCGCTGTATCCGCGCTATTTCGATCATCCGGGGTGGCTGGCACCGGCCGCGCACGGCTGAGGAAAAGCCTGATCCGGCGCGAACCCGGCCGGCCGGCGCACGGCCGCGGTTCGACAATCCGGGCGCGTTTCCGGATCATGCGGGCTGATCCCGCTCCGGCCCGCCCATGTACGACCTGCTCGCCGCGCTGCTGCTCGGCATCATCGAAGGCATCACCGAGT
>JAEXBT010000053.1 GCA_023393895.1 Pseudomonadota bacterium | reverse complement strand
CACGTCGCCGGGTAATCGCCGTCCAGGTCCTGGCTGTACAGCGGCAGGTCGTCGATACGCACGTGGACCAGCTGCAGGCGGTCGCCCGCCAGCTTGCCGATCGCCTTGGCGAGGCGCTTGTTGTAGGACTGCTCGCGCAGGCTGCCGACCAGGACGGCGATTTTCGGTGCGTTGCTCATGGTAACTCCGGTGGAAATGGAATCCCCATGCTGCGCGGAGGATTGCTAACTCCGCGTCAACGCCACCTTCCCGCCCTCAGGCCAGTGCGTCCGCGGCGGCCACGATGTCCTCGTCCTTCGGGATCACCAGGAACGCGGCGCCGGCCAGCGGGGTGTAGGTGTCGGCACCGACCACGCGCTTGAGCGGCTTGCCGCCGTGGCCGGCTTCCGTAATGGCGGTGATGACGCCTTCGCCGATACCGGCGCTGAAGCGGCCCTCGTCCACCACCAGGATGCGGTCGCACGCGCCGGCATGCGTCGCGATGGCCGCATGGTTCAGCGGCACCAGCCAGCGCAGGTCGACCACGCGGCACTTCCAGCCGTGCTTCGCCTCGATCTGGCGCGCGGCACGCAGGCTCATCGGCATGCCGTTGCCGAAGCTGAAGATCACGCAGTCGGTGGCCTCCGGCGCGTAGACGCGCGCCTCGCCGGGCACCAGCGCCTGGTCCGGCGCCGGATACTCGGTGAGCCACTGGCCGTCACCCGCTTCGTACAGGTCCTTGGTCATGTACAGCGCGATCGGCTCGAGGAACACGGTGACGCGGCCGTCCACCTTCGCCATCGCGGCCAGCGTGCGCAGCATCATCGCCGCGTCGTCGCCGCGCGACGGGCAGCCGACCACGATGCCGGGGATGTCGCGCAGCGCGGTCACCGAGTTGTCGTTGTGGAAGTGCCCACCGAAGCCGCGCTGGTAGCCGAGGCCGGCGATGCGCACTACCATCGGGTTGGCGTACTGGTTGTTGCTGAAGAACTGCAGGCTGGCCGCCTCGCCGCGGATCTGGTCGATCGCGTTGTGCAGGTAGGCCAGGTACTGGATCTCCGGGATCGGCAGCATGCCCATGTTGGCGAAGCCCTGGGCCATGCCGAGGATCATGGTTTCGTCCAGCAGCGTGTTGAACACGCGACGGTTGCCGAACGCCTTGTGCAGGCCCTTGGTCACCGTGTAGACGCCGCCCTTCTGCGCCACGTCCTCGCCGAACAGCAGCGTCTCCGGATACTTGGCGAACAGGTCGTGCAGGGCCTGGTTGATCTGGATGGCGAGGTGCCTGGGCACCTGCTTCTCCGGCAGCTTCTCCTCGCCGCCGAACGCCTTGGCACGGGCATCCGGCGCGGCCACGCGGGTCGCCTCGGCCCGCACCTTGTCGGGCGTGTACGGCGCCAGCGGCGCCATCACGTGTTCCAGCGTCTCGATGCGCGGGCGGCGGTCGGCGTCCTCGGCGGCCTCGAAGCACCTGCGGCGGGTGTCCTCGTAGAGCGCGAGTACCTCATCCTGCGTCATCAGGCCGGACTCGAGCGCGATCGCCGCGCTGCGCAGCAGCGGGTCGGCGGCTTCCACCGCGCACAGCTCCTCGATGCTGCGCCACTCGATCTCGAAGTCGGTACCCGCGTGGCCCATGATCCGGTTGGTGCGCAGGTGCAGGAAGGTGGGCCGGCGCGTGCGCCGGCAATGCTCGACCGCGCGCAGCACGTCGCCGTAGCCGGCGGCGAGATCGAGGCCGTCGGCGAAAAAGTAGTCGAGGTCCGGGCGGTTGCGGAAGCTCTCGGCGATCCAGCCGCTGGGCGTCTTCACCGAGATGCCGATGCCATTGTCCTCGCAGACGTACAGCACCGGCGCCGGCAGCTTCTGGTAGGCCGTCCAGCTGGCCGCGTTGAAGGCGGTCTGCGCGGTGGCGTGGTTGGCCGAGGCATCGCCGAACGAGCAGATGGCGATGGAGTCGTCAGGCACCGGCAGGCCGACGCCGAGGCGTTTGCCGGCCTCGATCGCCACCGCCGTGCCCAGCGCCTTCGGCAGGTGCGAGGCGATCGTCGAGGTCTGCGGCAGCACCCACAACGGCTTGCTGCCCCACACCTTGTGGCGGCCGCCACTGGCCGGGTCCTCGGCGCTGGCGGCGAAGCTCAGCGCCGAATCCATGATCGGGTCCATGCCCGGCAGCTTGCGGAAGCGCTCGGCCATGAAGCCGCCGCTACGGTAATGCAGGAACGCAGGATCGGTGTGGCGCGCGGCGCGCGCGACCATCGCGTTGCCCTCGTGGCCGCTGGAACCGATGGTGTAGAAGACCTTGTTCTGCACGCGCAGCACGCGCGCCATCAAGTCGAGGTGGCGGCTGACCAGCTGCGATTCGAACAGCTCGCGGAAGCCCTGGGCGTCCAGTGCGCTGCCCTCGAGGATGGCCTCGCCGGGTGCCGGCTTCGGCTGCGCGGTGCCGGCCCAGCCACGCACGAACTCCTGGAAATTGACGTCGCAGATCTCGGCGCGGTTGAGGCCCTTCATTCGGGCCGGGATGGGATTGGGGACGGTGGCGAAGCCCATGGCGATCCTGGTGGTCAGTCGTTGCGCTGCTGGATCAGAACGCGTTGATGCCGGTCAGTTCGCGGCCGATCACCAGCTGGTGCACCGTTTCGGTGCCTTCATACGTGATGACCGATTCCAGGTTCAGCGCATGGCGGATGGCCACGTGTTCGGTGGTGATGCCGGCGCCGCCGAGCAGGTCGCGGCACTCGCGTGCGATGTCGATCGCCATGCGGCAGTTGTTCCACTTGGCCAGCGAGACCTGCGACGGCTGCATGTTGCCCGCGTCCTTCAGGCGGCCCAGCTGCAGGCTCAGCAACTGCGCCATGGTGATGCGGCGGGCCATCTCCGCCAGCTTGATCTGCGCGCTCTGGGTGGCGGCCACCGGACGACCGAACAGGATGCGCTCCTTCGAATAATTCAACGCCTCGTCCAGGCAGGCGATGGCGGCGCCGATCGGGCCCCAGGTGATGCCGTAGCGCGCCTGCGTCAGGCAGCCCAGCGGCCCCTTCAGGCCCTTCACGTTGGGCAGACGGTTGGCATCGGGTACGCGCACGTTGTCGAAGAACAGCGCGCTGGTCACCGAGGCCCGCAGGCTCATCTTGTGCTTGATCACCTGCGCGGTGAAGCCGGGCATGTCCTTCTCGACGATGAAACCCTGGATGCCGTCGTCGGTCTGCGCCCAGACGATGGCGATGTGCGCGAGGTTGCCGTTGGTGATCCACATCTTGGAGCCGTTGAGCACCCAGTCATCGCCGTCGCGCCGGGCGTGGGTCTTCATGTTGGCCGGGTCGGAACCGCCGTGCGCCTCGGTCAGGCCGAAGCAGCCGATCACCTCGCCCGCGGCCATGCCGGGCAGCCAGCGCCGGCGCTGCTCTTCGCTGCCGTAGGCATAGATCGGGTACATGCACAGGGAGGACTGCACCGAGGCGAAGCTGCGGATGCCCGAATCGCCGCGTTCCAGTTCCTGGCAGATCAGCCCGTAGCTGACGCCGTTGAGGCCGGCGCAGCCGTATTCCTCCGGCAGCGTCGCGCCGAGCAGGCCGAGGCCGGCCATCTCCGGGATCAGCTCCTTCGGGAACTCGCCCTTGTCGAAGCACTCGCCGATGACCGGCAGCACCTTCTCGTCGGTGAAGCGGGCGACCGAATCCTGTACCGCGCGCTCTTCCTCGGAAAGCAGGGAACGGACGTCGTACAGGTCGTAGGGATGCAGGGCCATGCGATCGGGCTCGAGTTGGGAAACCGCCATTCTATCGACTTGGCACATCCGGTTCCGTCCGGAACGAAACGAACGCGCGAGGCCCGCCCTCCTGGTCGGCGCGCAAGGAAAGACGGGAGCCCTCGCGGGCTCCCGTTCGATGCGATCCGGCAGGCCGGGTCAGCCCTGGGTCTGGACCTTGCCATCGACCACCCGCAGCCGGGTCTCGGCCGGACGCTCGTCCATGCGCATGACGTGTCGCTCGCCGGCCAGTTCGTAGGTGACGTCATACCCCTCGGTCACCTGCTTGCTGCCCAGCGCGATCCGGGCGCCCGGACGCTTGTCCATGCGCTTCATGCCGGTGGAACCATCGGGATTGCGGATCGTGACGTCATACGCCACCACCTGCATGTTGTGGACGGTATCGCTGACGGTCCGGCACTGGCGCTCGGTGGTATGCACCACCTGCCCGCCGACGTGCTGGCGATCGACCCGGTTGCCGATGAAGCCGCCGGCCACGGCACCCGCGGCGGTCGCGGCCTTGCGGCCATTGCCGCCACCGACCTGGTTGCCGAGCAGGCCGCCGATGACCGCACCCGCCACGGTGCCACCGACGTTGCCGTCACGCTCCGGCATGCGCTGGGTCACCGGCACGTCATGGCATTCCTGCCGCGGACGCTGCTGGGCCACCTGCTTGCTCACCGACTCGACGCCGAGCACGGTGGCGTACTGCTGCGCGTCGCGGGTCACCGGCTCCACCGAGACGATCGGTGCCCAGGTCACGTCCGGCCCGCCGACCAGATCGAGCAGCGGCATTTCGATGCCGGCCCTGCCCGCATCGGCGTTTTCCTGCGGCAGCACGAATGCGCCCGCCGCGCGACCGTCGCCGGCCTGCCGGTCGAGCCCCTGGAACGCGGCCACCGCCATGCCGCCCACCAGCAGGGAGCCCACGGCAACCGCCAGCATTTTCTTGTCGATGTTCATTCTGGTTCTCCTTCGGCGCTCCGGGCGCCTGCGTTCGACACGCGCCCATTCAAGCCGGGCGCGACTGAACGTGGACAGGCCGGCGGGCCGCGAACCTGACGCGCCAATAAACTGACGGCCGCTTGAATGGCCGCTCCACACCCGTCTCCACGCACGGCGTCTTTCATCCGGGCGTGCTAGCGTTCAACGCAACGCCACCGGAGCATCGCCATGCGCCACCTCTTGCTCGGCCCGTTCCTCGCTTGGGCCCGCAAACTGAAATATCCGACCCTGTTCAAGCTGGTGGCGGGTCTTTTCGTGCTCACGCTGTTCGTGCCTGACCCCATCCCGATGGTGGACGAGATCCTGCTCGCGCTCGGCACCCTGCTGCTGGCGAACTGGAAGGACCGCAACAAGCCGACGGCCGTCGAACCCCCGATCGAGGGCCAGGCCACCCGTCGCTGACATGCCGCCGCGACTGGTCGACAGCCACAGCCATTTCGATGTCGCGGAGTTCGATGCCGATCGCGTCGCGACGCTCGAACGCGCCGAAGCCGCCGGCGTCGTGGCCCAGGTCGTCCCGGCAATCCACGCCGAGGGTTGGCCGCGCCTGAGGGCAGTCTGTGCCGCCCATCCCGGCCTGCACGCCGCCTATGGCCTGCATCCGGTCTATCTGTCGTCGCATCGCGAATCGCACCTCGTCCGCTTGCGCGAATGGCTGGCCGGCGACGCGCCGCGCGTGGCGGTGGGCGAAATCGGGCTGGACTTCTTCCTCGACACGCTCGACCGCGATGCCCAGCAATTCTATTTCGAGGCCCAGCTCGAGCTGGCCCGCGAGTTCGAGCTGCCGGTGATCGTACATGCTCGGCGGGCCTTCGACGCCGTGATCGCCACGCTGCGCCGCCATCCCGGCGTCCGCGGCGTGGTCCACAGTTTTTCCGGCAGCCGCGAGCAGGCGGAGCAGCTGTTCGCGCTCGGTTTCATGCTGGGCATCGGCGGACCGGTCACCTACGAGCGCGCGCAACGGCTGCGACGGACGGTGGCGTGGATGCCGCTCGACCACCTGCTGCTCGAAACCGACGCGCCCGACCAGCCCGACAGCGGATGGCGCGGCCAACGCAACGAACCGGCGCGCTTGATCACCGTCCTCGACGCCATCGCCGCGCTTCGAACCGAAGGCCGGGACGAGATCGCCGCCCGAACCACCGCCAACGCCGAACGGCTGTTCGGGATCCGGGTCAGCTGACCGAAGCACCCCGCTGCGGCTTCAGCAACATGTCCAGCGCCTTGCCCACGGCCGCGAACGCGAACGCCCCGGTGACATGCGTGGCCGCGCCGAGCCCGGCACCGCAATCGAGCTTCAGCGACTCGTCGCCGGCCAAGCGGGGACGGATGCCGCATACC
>JAEXBT010000007.1 GCA_023393895.1 Pseudomonadota bacterium | reverse complement strand
TGACGTTGATCGCCGGCACCAGCAGCTTGCCGTCCTGCGCCAGCTGGTAGAGGCGGTGCACGCCGGTGGTGGTCTCCTCGGAGACGCCCTTCCACTCGGCCACGACCTTGCCCCAGAAGCCCGGGCGCTCCTTGGCGACGCGCTTGAGCAGGTTCTTGATGACCTGCTCCTCGTGGTTGGCGCCAGGCTCGTCGGCCCACTTGGAACCCTGCTCGAGCTCGAGGCCCTTGTGGATCAGCAGGGTGACGTCGCCGCCGTCATCGACGACGAGTTCCGGGCCGCGGAAGCCACCGGCCGGGTCGGGGAAGGACAGCGCATCGAGCGTGCAGTCCCAGTATTCCTCCAGCGTCTCGCCCTTCCACGCGAACACCGGCGTCCCGGTGGCGGCGATCGCGGCGGCGGCGTGGTCCTGGGTCGAGAAGATGTTGCAGGAGGCCCAGCGCACGTCGGCGCCGATGTCCTTCAGCGTTTCGATTAGCACCGCGGTCTGGATGGTCATGTGCAGCGAGCCGGTCACGCGCACGCCCTTCAGCGGGGCGGTCGCGGCGTACTTGCGGCGGATGGACATCAGGCCGGGCATTTCGTGCTCGGCGATGTCGATCTCCTTGCGGCCCCAGTCGGCCAGGGAGATGTCGGCGACCTTGTAGTCGCCTTCGGTCGAGAAGGTCTTCGGCTGTGCGTTCATGGCGGTTTCCGTGATTGATGGAGTCAGTCACGGGCGCCGTTGTCGTACCGAGCCTGGTGGCGGACAAACCCGGCCATCGCAGCGCCCCTCGGTGGCGGAAGTATATCGCTTGTTACGGATGAAAGGATGAATCGACAAGGTGTGACTTACGGGCCATCCGATCCGGGCGCCGCTGGGCCAAGCTGTCGGTCAACCTGGGAGGCGCCTCATGAAATTTCGTCACACCGCCGGCGTGCTGCTGGCCGCCGTGCTTGGACTGCTGCCACTGGCCGGATTCGCCCAGACGGCGTACCGGGAGCCACCGGACGCGTTGAAGGCCATCGTGGATGCGCCGCGGATGCCGCAATCCTCGCTCAGCCCCCGACGCGACCTGATCGCGTTCACCGCGATTCCCGGGTTGCCGGGTATCGAGGTGGTCGCCCAGCCCGAAGCCAAGCTCGCCGGCATCCGCATCCACCCCAGGGTGTTCGCGCGCAGCAACTTCACTTTCGGCAACGACCTCTGGCTGGTGGATGTGGCCAGCGGCCGTGAGCTGCGGATTAATGGGCTGCCCAAGCCGCTTTCGATCGTTGGCACCGCCTGGTCGCCGGACCAGAAGTACCTCGCGTTCAACCAGGTCGAACCAGCGACCGGCACCAACGCGCTGTGGCTGGTCGATGTCGCCACGCGGCGCGCGCGCCTGCTGATGGAGGAACCGTTGAACGGCGTGGCCGGCCGCGGCTGGCGCTGGATGCCCGACAGCAGTGGCCTGCTGGTGAACCTGCAGCCGGCTGGCCTGGGGGCGATGCCGTCCGGAGATGCCGCGCCGACCGGTCCCAACGTGCAACAGACCGGCGCCGATGGCCGCGTCACCAGCATCCGCACCTATCAGGACGTGCTGCGCAATGATGCCGACGCGCGCCAGTTCGAATATCTGTTGCGCTCGCAGCCCGCCGTGGTCGGCGTGGATGGCACGGTGCGCCGGATCGGCGAGCCGGACCTGTACGTCGGGCTGGATGCCTCGCCGGACGGCAAGTACCTGCTGAGCCAGCGGATCACCCGACCGTTCTCCTATCTCGTGCCGTTCTCGTCGTTCCCGCGGGTGATCGAGGTACGTGAGATCGGCGGCAAGCTGATCCACACCCTGGCCAAGCTGCCGCTGGTCGAAGGGCTTCCGACCGGCAATGACGCGGTGCGTACCGGCGCGCGCAACGTCCTGTGGCGCAATGATGCCGATGCCACCCTGGTCTGGGCCGAGGCCCAGGACGGCGGCGATCCGGCCCGGGAAGCCGTGGTGCGCGACATCGTCTATCAGTTACCGGCACCCTTCAGCGGAGAGCGGCGCGAGCTGGCGAAGCTGTCGATGCGCCACGCCGGCACCCAGTGGGGCCGGGGAGACCTGGCGCTCCTGACCGAGTTCTGGTGGAAGACCCGGCGTTTCAAGACCTGGCGGGTGCAGCCCGATGTCGCCGGCGGGGCACAGGTGGCATTCGACGAAGGCAGCATCGAGGACCGTTACGCGGACAAGGGGGATCCGGTGACGCGCATCGACCCGCGCGGCCAGCCGCTGCTGCTGCTTTCGCCTGATGGGGGCAGCCTGTATCGCATCGGCGATGGCGCCTCGCCCGAAGGCGATCGGCCGTTCCTGGATCGGCAGTCGCTTGCCAGCGGTGAAACCACGCGCCTGTTCCATTCCAGCGGCTCGCGCTACGAGCGCCCGCTGGCGGTGGTGGACGCCGAGGCCCGCCGCATCATTGTTTCGCGCGAGTCGCCGACCGAGCCACCCAACTTCCACTTGCATGCGATCGGCGCGGCCTCTGGCGATGTCGCCTTGACCCGCTTTCCGCATCCCACCCCGCAGTTGCGCGAGGTGCAGAAGGAGCTGATCCGCTACAAGCGCAAGGACGGGGTAGACCTGACCGGCACCCTTTACCTGCCGCCGGGCTATGACGCTAAGCGCGACGGCCGTCTGCCGCTGCTGATGTGGGCCTATCCGGCCGAGTTCAAGTCGGCTGCCGCGGCGAGCCAGGTCACCGATTCGCCGTACCGCTTCAACGCGATCAGCTACTGGGGGCCGCTGCCGTTCCTCGCGATGGGCTATGCGGTGCTGGACGATCCGTCCATGCCGATCGTCGGTGAGGGCGATGCCGAGCCGAACGACACCTACGTGCAGCAACTCCAAGCCAGCGCGCAGGCGGCGGTGGACGAAGTGGTGCGCCGTGGCGTCGCCGACCCAGGGCGCATCGCCGTCGGTGGCCATTCCTACGGCGCCTTCATGACCGCCAACCTGCTCGCGCACACGCGGCTGTTCCGTGCAGGCATCGCGCGCAGCGGCGCCTACAACCGCACGCTCACCCCTTTCGGATTCCAGGCCGAGGAGCGCAACTTCTGGCAGGCCGCCAAGACCTATGCGGAGATGTCGCCTTTCAACCACGCCGAAAAGATCAAGGATGCGCTACTGCTCATCCACGGCGAGGAAGACAACAACTCCGGCACCTTCCCGATCCAGAGCGAGTGGATGTTCGCAGCGGTCAAGGGGTTGGGCGGCAATGCGCGGCTGGTGATGCTGCCCAAGGAATCGCATGGCTACCGCGCCCGCGAATCGATCATGACGATGCTGGCTGAAACCAATGACTGGCTGGACAAGTACGTGAAGCACGCAAAGCCGACGCAGCCTCCTGCGAGGTAACTTGCGCTGGCAACGAAAAAGGCCCGCATTGCGCGGGCCTTTTTCTTCATTGCTGCGGGCAGGCGGCTTACTTCAGCTTCGCCGCCTTGCGCAGTTCCTCGGCCTTGTCGGTCTTTTCCCAGGAGAACGCCGTGGCTTTCTGCTTCTTGCCCTTCTCGTCGGTGTAGCTGATTTCGTAGGGCTTGCGGCCGAAGTGGCCATAGGCGGCGGTCGGCTGGTAGATCGGGTGCTCCAGGTCCAGCATCCTGGTGATGCCGTACGGACGCAGGTCGAAGTGCTTGCGGATCAGCTTCTCGATCTCGTCGTCCGGGATTCGGCCGGTGCCGAAGGTGGTGACCGAGATCGAGGTCGGCTCGGCCACGCCGATGGCGTAGGAGACCTGCACTTCGCACTTGTCGGCCAGGCCGCCGGCGACGATGTTCTTGGCCACGTAGCGCGCGGCATAGGCCGCCGAGCGGTCCACCTTCGACGGGTCCTTGCCGGAGAACGCACCGCGCCGTGGCGGGCCATGCCGCCGTAGCTGTCGACGATGATCTTGCGACCGGTCAGGCCGCAGTCGCCCACCGGGCCGCCGATCACGAAGATGCCGGTCGGATTGATGTGGACCTTGTTCTTCGGCAGCGAGTCGTACCACTTCTTCGGCAGGACCGGCTTGATGATGTGCTCGCGCACCGCCTCGATCAGGTCCTTCTGCTTGATGTCCGGATCATGCTGGGTCGACAGCACGACCGCGTCGATGCCGTGGATCTTGTGGTCGTCGTCACTGTACTTCAGCGTGACCTGACTCTTGGCGTCCGGGCGCAGCCACTTCAGCTTGCCGCTCTTGCGCAGCTTGGCCTGCTGTTCCACCAAGCGGTGGCTGTAGTACAGGGGGGCGGGCATGAACTCCGGCGCCTCGTTGCAGGCGTAGCCGAACATCAGGCCCTGGTCGCCGGCACCCATTTCCTCGGGCTTCTTGGCCTTCTTGTCGGTGCCGTCGACGCCGGCGGCGATGTCCGGCGACTGCTTGCCCAGCATGTTGATGATGGCGCAGGTGTGGCCGTCGAAGCCGACGTCCGAATTGTTGTAGCCGATGCCGTTGATGACATCGCGTGCCAGGCTCTCGATGTCCACCCAGGCGCTGGTGGTCACCTCGCCGGCGACGATCGCAGCGCCGGTCTTCACCATCGTTTCGCAGGCCACGCGCGCGCGCTTGTCCTGCGCGAGGATCGCGTCGAGGACGGCGTCCGACACCTGGTCGGCGATCTTGTCGGGATGGCCTTCGGACACCGACTCGGAAGTGAAGAGATAGCTGGACATCGGCATATATCCTTTGATTCGGATGAAAAGATGGGGCGGCATCATACCGCGGATGCAACAAGCGTGCAGGGCGCGGCCAGTTTGCAGCAAGCCGGTTAAGCGTGCGTTGCCTTCGTCACCTGCATGCAACGCGGCTGCAATCTGGCTGACGCGGCCGCGGGCCAAGGTGCAGGCGGCCCACCATCGATCAGCGCATGATCCAGCTCGAAGCCCGCATGCAGCAGCGTTACCCCCGCTGGTTCGACAATCGCCGTGCCCGCCTTGCCCGTCCGCTCCTGCGCACGCTGGCCGGCTGGTCCCGGATCGATCGGGTCGACGCCTTCATCGCCGGCCAGCCGGGCCTGTCCGGGCTGGACTTCGTGCGGGCGGCGCTCGCCCACCTGCGGGCGGGATACACGCTGGACGAGGCAGCTCTGGCACGCATACCCACAGAAGGTGCGTTGCTGGTAGTCGCCAATCACCCGTCAGGGGCGCTGGATGCATTCGCGTTGCTGGACGCGATCGGCCGCGTGCGAGGTGATGTCCGCATCGTCGCCAACGAGTGGCTGGCAGCGATCGAGGGGATGCGGCCCTTGCTGCTGCCGGTGCGCGTCCTCGGCGGCCGCGCGGGCATCGCCGCGATCCGCGCGATCGACCAGGCGCTTGCGCGCGGCGAATGCGTGATCGTGTTCCCGGCCGGTGAAGTCTCGCGCCTGTCGCCACGCGGCGTGCGTGACCGGCGCTGGCGGCCCGGGGTGATCCGGATGGCGCAGGCGCGAGGCGCACCCGTGCTGCCGATCCGCGTGCAGGCCCGGAATTCCGCGCTGTTCTACGGCGCCTCCACCATTTTCAAGCCGATCGGCACAGCCCTGCTGGCGCGGGAAATGTTCGCGCGCGGCGATCGACGGATCCGCTTGCATGTCGGCGAGGCGCGAATGCTCCCGGCCGACGCGCGCCAGACCCCCGGACTGCTCTGCCAGTTGCGCGCCGAGCTGTATCGCCTGGGAAGGGAGCAGGCAGGCACGCCCGAGGCAACCCCGGTGGCGGCAGCGGAGGCGCCTGCGCGGGTTGCCGCGGATGTCACGCAACTGGCGATGCTCGGCAGCACGGCCGATGGCAAGGAGATCCGCGTCGGCGGGCTGGCAGCGGGTTCGGCGCTGATGCGCGAAATCGGACGCCTGCGCGAAACGACCTTCCGTGCCGTGGGCGAAGGCACCGGTCGAGACCGCGATCTCGATGCCTACGACGCCTGGTACGAGCACATCGTGCTGTGGGACCCGGATGCCCGCGCCGTGGCAGGCGCGTATCGCGTGGCACGTGGCGCGCGCGTGCTGGCGGACAAGGGCGTGGCCGGCTTCTATACGGCATCGCTGTTCCACTACGCCGAATCCGCGGTGCCGCGACTTGCCGCCGGCATGGAACTGGGACGCAGCTTCGTCGCGCCGCAATACTGGAACAGCCGCAGCCTCGATTACCTCTGGCAGGGGATCGGCGCGTACCTGCAGGCGCATCCGGACGTGCGCTACCTGTTCGGACCGGTCTCGATCAGTGCCGCCTTGCCGGAACCGGCGCGCGACGCGCTGGTCGGTTATTACTCGCGCTATTTCGGGGGTGGCGACGGCCTGGCGCGCTCGCTGCATCCGTTCGCCTACGTCGCCCCTCCGCCGGAATACGGCGATGTCGATGCGGCCACGGCTTTCAGGCTGCTGCAGGCAAACCTGGGGGCACTCGGCAGCCGGGTGCCCACGCTGTACAAGCAGTACACTGAGCTGTGCGAGCCGGGCGGCACGCGTTTCCTTGCCTTCGGGGTCGATCCCGCCTTCAGCAACGCGGTGGACGGGCTGATCGAACTGGACCTTCAGGCCATGCGCCCGAAGAAGCGCGAGCGCTACCTGCGCCGCAAGGAAGCACACGCTTGAAGAGGATCAGCCGCCAGCGCGCGGTATTCCTCTCCGACGTCCATCTGGGTTCGCGCCATTGCCACGCCGACGAGCTCGCGGACTTCCTCCGCACGCTTGCCTGCGAACGCCTGTATCTCGTCGGCGACATCGTGGACCTGTGGTGGATGGCGCAACGCCGCGCGCACTGGCGGGCCGGGCACAACCGGGTGATTGAGGCACTGCATGCGTTGCGGCGACAGGGCACGACGCTCATCTACGTGCCGGGCAACCACGATCGTCCGGCGCGCAAGCTGTGTGGCTTGATGCTGCCTGCGATGCAGGTGCGGCGACGCGCGATCCATGTCACCGCCGATGGCCGGCGATTGCTGGTGGTGCATGGCGACGATTACGACAGCATCACCCATTTCGGCGGACTGCAGGAGCGCTTCGGCGACTGGCTCTATTACCGGATACTGACCTGGAACCAGCGCACCAACGCGATCCGGCGCCGGTTCGGCCTGCGCTACTGGTCGCTGGCGGAATTCCTCAAGAGACGCAGCAGCGCCGCCGAGCGGTTCATTGCGCGCTTCGTGCAGGCCGGTCTGGATGACGCACGCCGGCGCGGGCTGGACGGCATCGTCTGTGGCCACATCCACCGGGCCGCGCTGATCGAGCGCGCCGGGCTGGTGTACGCCAACGACGGCGACTGGGTGGAAAGCCTGACCGCGCTCTCCGAAGACATGGATGGCACCCTGCGCCTGCTCTCCCACCGTGGGCAGGTGTTGGCGGAAATCAGACCACGCCTGCGCGTGCGCGCGCCCGAGACGGAGTCCCGGGCCGAGGCCGCCTGAGCGCCTGCTAGCATCCGACGATGGATTCCCTGACCCAGATCGTCCTCGGCGGCGCGGTCGCGGCCGCCATCGCGCCGGCTCGTCATCGCCGTGCCGCACTGCTCGCTGGGGCCGCGCTCGGCACCCTGCCGGATCTCGATGTCATCCCCACCAACCTGCTGTTGTCGGATCCGGTGGATCGCCTGACCTGGCATCGCGGGCCCAGCCATTCGCTGTTCGTGCTGCCGTTAATCGCTTGGGCGATCTGGGCGTTCTTCCGCCGTCGCGGCGGGCGGGTCGCTGAATCGCCGCGACGCTGGTGGTGGGCGATCCTGCTTGCGCTCGTCACCCATCCCCTGCTCGATGCGTTCACCGTGTTCGGCACCCAGCTGTTCTGGCCGCTGCCGAGCCGGCCTGAGATGTGGTCGAGCCTCTTCATCATCGATCCGCTCTACAGCGTATGGCTGATCGCCGCCTGCATCGCGGCATGGGTGCTGCGTGACAGGGCGAGCGCACGATACTGGCTGGCCGCGGGACTGGCGATCAGCACCACCTACATCGGCTGGTCGTTGCTGGCCAAGGCGATGGTCGATCGAGACGCCGATCGGGCGCTTTCGGCAATGGGGTTGCAGGAGGCACCGCGCTTCTCGGTGCCGATGCCGTTCAACACCCTGTTGTGGCGCGTGGTGGCGATGACGCCGCAGGGCTATGTGGAAGGCTATCGCTCGATCATTTCGGACCGTGGCCCGATGCGCTTCACCAGCCATCCGTCCGATACCACAGCACTGCGCGAGTCCGCCGACATCCCGGCCGTACGCCGGCTGGCGTGGTTCAACCGCGGTTTCCAGCGTGCCGAGGTCGTGGATGGGCGCCTTGTCCTCTCCGACCTGCGCATGGGCAGCGAGCCGGTCTACCTGTTCCGCTGGGCCGTGGCCGAACGCGCCGCATCCGGCAAGTGGCAACCCTTGCAGCCGAGTGAGCAGCTGCGCGACATGCAGGGCCGTTCGCGGATGCTGCGGATGGACGAGACCTGGCGGCGCATCTGGGCCGAGCCGATCATCGGCGACGCCGCGGATCAGGCAGCGAGCGCCACTCCGGCCACCAGCGCGTCGAAGTAATCGCGCGTCAGTTCGCGCTGGGTGCGGGCGTCGCCCGCGCGATTCACCACCGCGCGGAAAGCGGCGTTCTCCGGCCGGTCCTTCGCGTACCAGCCCAGATGCTTGCGGGCGATGCGCACGCCCATTTCCTCGCCGTAGAAATCGTGCAACGCGTCGAGATGGCCCAACAGCACGTTGCGCACTTCCGCGAGTGATGGCGCCGGCAGGAATTCGCCGGTGGCGAGGTGATGCGCGATCTCGCGGAACAGCCATGGCCGGCCCTGCGCCGCACGCCCGACCATCACCGCATCGCAGCCGGTCGCTTCCAGCACCGTGCGCGCGGCATGGGGTGAGTCGATGTCGCCGTTGGCGATCACCGGAATGCGTATCGCCGCCTTGATCGCAGCCACGGTCTCGTGCTCGGCACGACCGGTGTAGTGCTGGTCGCGGGTACGGCCGTGCACCGTCAACGCTGCGATGCCGCAGTCCTCCGCGATGTGCGCGATAGCCGGCGCGTTGCGGTTGTGGGCATCCCAACCGGTGCGGATCTTTAGCGTCACCGGGACATCGACAGCCTCCACCACTGCCGTGAGGACGCGCGCCACCAACGCTTCATCGCGCATCAGCGCCGATCCCGCCCACACGCTGCACACCTTCTTGGCCGGACAGCCCATGTTGATGTCGATGATCTGCGCGCCGTGGTCCACGTTGTAGCGTGCCGCTTCGGCCAGCTGCCGTGGCTCGGTGCCGGCGATCTGCACGCCGATGGGATCGGGCTCGCCGGCATGGTCCATGCGATGGCTCGATTTCGCGGTGTGCCAGAAGCGCGGGTCGCTGATCGTCATCTCGGAGACTGCCAGTCCCGCACCCATCCGCTTGCACAGCTGGCGGAACGGCTTGTCGGTCACGCCGGCCATCGGGGCCAGCACGACGCGGGGTTCGATCCGGTGCGGCCCGATCTGCATCGGCGGATTATCGCATCGGGGACACGCACCGGACCCGGTTTCGAACCCGAAACCGGGACCTCTTGCTGGCGCAGGGGGTGGCGTGCTTCCATCGGCGCGCCGGCAACGTGCCGGCATCCAGGAAGGGGAGATTCATGAAGCACAGGATCGCTGCCGGCGCCGTGATGGCGCTGGTGCTTTGCAGTGGCTGTGCCACTGTGACCAGGGGAACCACGCAGGCGTGGACGGTGGAAACACTGCCAACCGGTGCCACGGCCTCGCTGTCGAACGGGGAACGTTGCGAGACGCCATGCACGCTCAAGCTCAAGCGAAAGCATCCGTTCACGGTGGAGATCTGCAAGACGGGCTACAAGCCTGTCACCACCAACATCCTCAGCCAGATGTCGGGTGCCGGTGGTGCCGGGATGGCTGGCAACGTGCTGGTCGGCGGGCTGATCGGGGTCGGGGTGGATGCCGCAAGCGGCGCCACCAAGGATCTGACTCCGCATCCGCTCAGCGTCACGCTGGAGGAAAGCGATGCCGGGTGCGTCGCGCCGACGTTCCCGGCTGTGCCTGAAGGCGGACAGACGCCGGAGGAGTACCTCCAGGCCAAAGCCAAGGCCGAGAAGAAGAAGTCGTGAGCCGGCCGCCGCGGCTCCAAGAGGGGCCGCGGCAACTCATCTGTCAGTCAGTGGTATCCACCACCTT
>JAEXBT010000245.1 GCA_023393895.1 Pseudomonadota bacterium | reverse complement strand
CATCATCGAAAGCCCGCTGGTGACCAAGCAGATCGCCAACGCGCAGCGCAAGGTGGAAGCGCACAACTTCGACATCCGCAAGAACCTGCTGGATTTCGACGACGTCAACAACGACCAGCGCAAGGTGATCTACCAACAGCGCGACGAATTGCTGGAAGCCGAAAGCATCCAGGACAACGTGGAGGGCATCCGCGGCGACGTGGTGGCCGACATGGTCGAGCGTTTCGTGCCGCCGGAGTCCATCGACGAGCAGTGGGACCTGGCCGGCCTGCAGGCAGAGCTGTCGAGCGAGTTCGGGCTGGAACTGCCGCTGGTCGAGATGCATGAATCGCGCAGCGAGTGGGACGCCGAGCAGGTGGGCGAGGAAGTGCGCAACGCGGTGGACGCGCTGTTCACCGACAAGGAAGCCCAGGTGGGCGGCGAAACCATGCGCATGCTCGAGAAGCACCTGATGCTCAACGTGCTCGCCCAGCACTGGAAGGAGCATCTGGCGCGCATGGATTACCTGCGACAGGGCATCCACCTGCGCGGCTACGCGCAGAAGCAGCCCAAGCAGGAATACAAGAAGGAAGCCTTCGAGCTGTTCTCGGAGATGCTCGATACCGTCAAGCACCAGGTCACCACGCTGCTCGCCAAGGTGCGGATCCACAGCCAGGAGGAGATCGACGCGATCGAGGCCGAGGAGCGCCGGCTGGCCGAGCGCATGCAGCAGCAGATGCAGTTCCAGCATGCGGGCATGGGCGGCTATGGCGCGGACGAGGAAGCCGCGGACAGGATGGGTGCCGCCGACTTCACCGACAGCCAGGCCGCGATGGCCAACGTCGGCCGCAACGATCCGTGCCCGTGCGGCTCGGGCAAGAAGTACAAGCACTGCCACGGCCAGCTGGGCTGAGCCCGGACGCTTCGCAGACGCGAGACGGCGCCCCGACGGGCGCCGTTTTTGCATTTCACGCCGATCGTGGGAAGCTGTAAGCCCGCCGCCATGCATTGCCCCTTGCCCGAATCACCGGACGTTCGACAACCGGACCCGCCCGTCCACGTCATGGCCGGAGTCATCACCGACGCCCGTGGCCGCGTGCTGCTGGCGCGGCGCACACAGGGCCGCGACTTGGCCGGGCTGTGGGAGTTCCCCGGCGGCAAGGTGGATCCCGGGGAGACGCCCGCGCAGGCACTGGTGCGCGAGTTGCGCGAGGAACTGGGCATCGAGGCCGACATCGGCGCGCCGCTGATCGCCGTGCCGCAGCAGATGCCGCACAAGCGCATCGTGCTTGATGTCCACCGGATCGCCGGCCATTGCGGCAAGCCACGCGGGCTGGACGGGCAGGCGCTGGCCTGGGTGCCGCTGGCGAAACTGCGCGAATACCCGATGCCGCCCGCCGATCGGCCGGTGGTGGCCGCGCTGCTCGAACCCGACCGTTATCTGGTCACGCCCTCGCCGCAGGACATGGACGATGACGCCTGGCTTGCCGGGCTGGACGCCGCGTTGGCATCGGGCGTCGCCCGCGTGCAACTGCGCGCGCCCGGGCTGGAGGCCGGTAGATGGCAGGCACTGGTGGCCGAAGCCGTCGCGCGCTGCCGCACGCGTGGCGCGGAAGCGCTGGTCAGCGCCGACGAGGCGCTGGCGCGCGCCCATGGCATCGGCCTGCACCTGCCGGCGGCGCAGCTGCTGGCGCGCAAGGCACGCGATTTCGTCGACGACTTGCCCCTGGCCGCTTCCTGCCATGACGCTGCCCAGCTTCGCCACGCCGAGGCCATCGGCTGTGATTTCGCGGTGCTGGGCAACGTGCAGGCAACGCTCACGCATCCGGATCGCGCCGGCATCGGCTGGCGGACCTTTGCCAGCCTCCGCGAACAGGCATCGCTGCCGATCTACGCGATCGGTGGGCTCGGTATCCGGGATATCCCGGTCGCACGCGCGCACGGGGCGCAGGGTATCGCCGCGATCCGCGGATTGTGGCCGGCCCAACGCTCGCGCTGAATCAGCCGGCGTCGAGGGTGGCGGCCAGGCCCTCGTAGAAGCGGTGCAGTGCCGCGACCCGGTCGCGCAGCGCCTGCAGGCTGTCCTCATTGCCCAGCACGTCGTCGGCGATCGCCAGGCGCTGCGCGCGACTGGCCTGCGCGTCGATCATTCGCTGCGCCAAGGCCGCGTCGATGCCGTCGCGCTGCATCAGCCGGTCACGCTGGAGGGCGGGATCGACATCGATCACCAGGATGCGGTCCAGCCACGGGTAGGCGGCGCGCCCGCCGCCCTCGGCCAGCAGCGGGATCGAGGCGATGGCGACGGTGGTCGGGGCGGCCTCGCAGCGCGCACGCAGGGCCGCGCGGATGCGCGGGTGCAGGATCGCCTCCAGCGCTGCCTTGTCGTCGGGATCGGCGAAGATGCGGCGGCGCAATGCGGGCCGGTCCAGCCGCCCTTCTGCGTCAAGGATGTCGGCGCCGAAGCGGTTGACGACTTCCGCCAGCGCCGGCTGGCCCGGTTCGACCAGTTCGCGGGCAATCAGGTCGGCATCGACCACCGTCGCACCCAGCGCGGCGAACGCCGCATCGGCCGCGCTCTTGCCGGAAGCGACCCCGCCGGTCAGGCCGACGTGCAGGCGCGCCATGGGCTCAGGGGCCCATCCCGGCGATGCGCAGGTAACTCCCGATCAGCACATCGCCCCACATGAAGACCACCCAGCCGGCGATCGCCAGATACGGGCCGAACGGCAGCGGCGTGGCGCGATCGCGACCCTTGGCGGCCAGCCAGGC
>JAEXBT010000239.1 GCA_023393895.1 Pseudomonadota bacterium | reverse complement strand
TGCGGATCAGCGCCCGCCAGGTCGCGGCATCGCCACCGGCGCACAGTGCCGCTGCCAGCGCAGGATCGCCCTGGCCCGGCCGGCTGAAGTGCCGGCACATGCGCTGCTTGAGGATGTACTCGCGGATGTCGGCCGGCAATGTTTCCACCGCGACTTCGCCCCCGTCGCCGGTGGCGACCGGCAATGGCTGCGGCTCCGCGGCCTCGGCCGGCACGGGCTTGCCGCCACTGGCTTCCGGTGCCTGGGCCGTCGGCGCGGGCGCGGAGCAGCCGGCGAGTGCGTAGGCGATCAGCAGCGAGCCGACCAGCCTATTCGGCACGGCCGCCGAACTCGCCGGTGGTGGTGTTGACCCAGACCTTCTCGCCATTGCTGATGTATTCCGGCACCTGGATCTCGATGCCGGTGGACAGCCGCGCCGGCTTAGGGCGCTTGGTCGCGGTGCCACCCTTGAGCTCGGGTGGTGTGTCGACCACTTCCAGCACCACCGAGGTCGGCAACTGCAACGCGACGGGCACGTCGTCGATGATCTGCACGTAGCAACCGCCCAGTCCATCGGTGATGTAGCCGGCGTCGTCGCCGATGCTGGCGGAATCCAGCGTGTACTGGCTGTAGTCCTCGTCATCCATGAACACGAAGGCGTCGCCGTCCTTGTAGGAGAACGTGGCCTGGCGGCGCAGCAGTTCGACCTCGGTGAGGTTGTCGTCGCCGTCGAAGCTCGCATCCAGCTTGTTGCCGCCGGGCACCGAGTACATGACGAAGCGGAAGCGTACGTTGCCGCCGCGGCCCTGCGGGCTGGAGCGTTCGATGTCGCGGATCTGGTACACGCCGCCGTTGTATTCGACGACGTTGCCCTTCTTGATGTCGTAGGCCTTCATGGATGTTGTCCGTTGCGGGAAGCTTGGAAGACGCGCTCGTTCATCCACCAGGAAATCGCGGCCCAGAACAGGCCGCCGAGTGCGCTGAAGAGCGCGGCTAGCGCGATGAGCAGTGGCAGGCGCGGATGCGCGGTGCCCAGCTGCAGCGTGACCATCACGGCGAGCAGCAGGAACATGGCGCCACCCCAAGTCAGCACGCCACGCACCAGCAGGAAGCGGGCGCGGCCACGTGCTCGTATCTCCGGCCAGCGTGCCGTCATTTCGGCGCCAGGCGGGTCGCGCCATCCAGGCGGATGGTCTCGCCGTTGAGGTAGGTGTTGCCGAGGATGTACGCGACCAGGTCGGCGAACTCCTCCGGCTGGCCGAGCCGCGAGGGGAAGGGGATCGATGCGGCCAGCGACTGCTGCACGTCCTCGGGCATGCTATCGACCATCGGCGTCCAGAAGATGCCGGGCGCGATGGTCATCACGCGGATGCCGAAGCGCGCCAGCTCACGCGCCATCGGCAGGGTCATGCCGACCACGCCACCTTTCGATGCCGAGTACGCTGCCTGCCCGATCTGGCCCTCGTAGGCCGCCACCGACGCGGTGTTGACGATGACGCCGCGCTCGCCATCGACGCCGGCCTCATTTTGTTGCATCAGGTCCGCGCAGGACTTGGCCACGTTGAAGCTGCCCACCAGGTTCACCATCACCGTGGCCTGGAACTGGGACAGCGCCATCGGCCCGTTGCGGCCCAGCACGCGGCCGGCACCGAGGATGCCGGCGCAGTTGATGCAGGCATTGAGCCCGCCGAGGAATTCGCGGGCTTGGGCGACGTTCGCCTGCACGCCGGCTTCGTCGCTGACATCGGTGCGGATGAAGCGCGCGTTGGCTTCGCCCAGCTCGGCGACGGCGGCCGCGCCCTTCTCGTCGTTGACATCGAACAGGACGACCTTGCCGCCATTCGCGATCAGGTGCTTGGCCACGGCGAATCCGAGGCCGGAAACGCCGCCGGTGACGATGGCGCGGGTGTCTTGCAGCTGCATGGGGGTTCTCGCCGGGGAAAGGGGTGATTTTACCCGCAGCGTGGCGTCCTACAGGGCGCGCAGGTAGAAGGTGTTGCAGCCGCCATGGCCGGTGGCGCCCATCGGCCCGTCGATCGGCGCGAATCCGCTGCGCTCGTACAGCCGCATTGCCGCGTCCATGCCGGTCAGGGTCTCGAGGTAGCAGCGGCGGAAGCCGGCGTCGCGGGCGGCATCCAGGCAGCGCGTCATCATCGCGGTGCCAGCGCCACTCCCGCGAGCTTCGCGCAGGAAGTACATCTTGCGCAGTTCACAGGTATCGGCATCGCCGCCCTCGAGCGGAGCGATGCCTGCGCCGCCCAGCACCTCGCCATCGCGTTCGACCACGAAGTAGGCATGGCGTGGGGCGGCATATGCCTTCGACATCCAGTCCACCTCGGGGTCACTGATCGCGAAGCCGCTGCCGCAGGCGCCGAATTCCGGCATCACCGTGCGGATGATGCGTGCCATCACGGCATCATCGCCCGCGCGGATCGGGCGGATGTGCCAGCCGTTCACGCCGACATCGCCTTGCCGGCGCGGCTGCCGGTCTCGCGGCCCAGCACGCCGGCGAGCCAGCGGCCGGTATCCGCAAGTCGGGGCAGGTCGATGCCGGTGTCGATGCCCATGCCATGCAGCATGTAGACCACGTCCTCGGTTGCGACGTTGCCGCTGGCGCCCTTGGCGTACGGGCAGCCTCCCGTGCCCGCGACTGCGGCATCGATCACCGTCACGCCCTCCTCGAGGCAGGCGAGGATATTGGCCAGCGCCTGGCCCCAGGTGTCGTGGAAATGGATGGCGAGCGCGTCCATCGGCACCGCCTCGGTGACCGCGCGCAGCATCGCCCGTGCCTTGGCCGGCGTGCCGACGCCGATGGTGTCGCCGAGCGAGACCTCGTAGCAGCCCATGTCATGTAGCGCCTTGGCCACGCGCACCACGTCGGCCAGCAGCACCTCGCCCTGGTAGGGGCAGCCGAGCACCGTCGACACGTAGCCACGCACCTTGACGCCATCGGTCCGCGCGGCCGCGATCACCGGCGCGATGCGTTCCAGCGACTCGTCGATCGAGGCATTGATGTTCTTGCGGTTGAAGGCTTCCGATGCCGCGGTGAACACTGCGACCTCGGCCACGCCGACCGCGCGCGCGCGCGCGTAACCCTGCGGGTTCGGCACCAGCACCGGATAGGCGATGTCCGGGCGTTTCTCGATGCCGGCATAGACCTCGGCGGCGTCAGCCATCTGAGGCACCCACTTGGGGCTGACGAAGCTTGTGGCCTCGATCGTGCGCAGGCCGGTGGCCGAAAGACGGTCGATCAGCTCGATCTTGTCGGCAGTGGACACCATCGCCTGTTCGTTCTGCAGGCCGTCGCGTGGCGCGACCTCGACGATGCGTACGGCAGCGGGCAGGGCCATCTCAGTGCTCCAGGGTGACCAGCGTGGCATCGGCTTCCACAAAATCGCCTTCGCCGGCCTGCACTTCCGCGACCACGCCGGCACGTGGGGCCTTGAGCGCGAGTTCCATCTTCATCGCCTCCATCACCAGCACCACCTCATCGACCTCGACCGCCTGGCCGGGTGCCACCTTGAGCAGCACCACGCGGCCGGGCATCGGCGCCTTGACCCGGTCGCCGCTGCCGCCGCCGACCTCGTCCTCCAGGCGATGCAGCGCGGTGCGCGCGAAGCGGTGCCGGCGGCTGCCGTCGTGCAGCGTGAGCGCATCGCCATCGATCGCCACCTGCAGTCGTCGCGCCCGTCCGTTGATGCGGCCGCCGAGGATGCCGCCGTCGAGTCGCAAACCCTCAAGGTAGGTGAGGACATCGCCTTCGCGCACAACGTAGTCGCCGGCGTGGCCGCTGATGTCGAGGTGGGCATCGATCCCGCCATGCTGCAGGCGCATCGGCGTGCGGCCGTTGCCGTCCAGGCGCCAGCCATCGCGCCGGCTCCAGGGTGATGCGCCTTCGGTGCTGGCCTCGCGCAGGCGCAGCGCCGCTACCGCCAGCGCGCGCAGCAACGGGGCCTCGCCATCGTCCGCATCACCGCCGACGAACTCCTCCAGGTGGCGATCGAGATAACCGGTGTCGATGCGGCCTTCGACCACCGCCGGGTGCCGAGCCAGCCGCTCGAGGAAGGCGATGTTCGACTTCGGTCCCTCGATCTCGCACGCTGCCAGCGCCTCGCGCAGGCGAGCAAGTGCGCGTGGCCGGTCAACGCCGAACACGATCAGCTTGGCGATCATCGGGTCATAGAAGATCGTGACCGTGTCGCCTTCGACCACGCCCGAGTCGATGCGCACGTCCGGCATGAACTCCGGCAGGCGCAGGCGGGTCAGCGTGCCCGATCCCGGCAGGAAGCCCGCATCCGGGTCTTCCGCGTACAGGCGCACCTCGATCGCATGGCCGCTGGAATAGATCGCATCCTGCGCGCGCGGCAGCGGCTCGCCAGCAGCGACGCGCAGCTGCCATTCGACCAGGTCCAGCCCGGTGACCAGTTCGGTGACTGGATGCTCCACCTGCAGCCGCGTGTTGATCTCCATGAAGTAGAACTGCCCGTCCTGGCCGACGATGAACTCGACGGTGCCGGCGTTCTGGTAATCGATGGCGCGACCGGCGGCCACCGCGGCGTCGCCCATCGCCGCGCGCAGCTCCGGGCTGAGGAACGGGGAGGGCGACTCCTCCAGCACCTTCTGGTAGCGGCGCTGCGCCGAGCATTCGCGTTCGTTGAGGTGGATCACGTCGCCCTGCGCGTCACCAAAGATCTGGATCTCGATGTGGCGCGGCTGCTCGATGTAGCGTTCCAGCAGCACGCGATCGCGGCCGAAGGCGTTGGCCGCCTCGCGCTGGCAGCTTTCGAGGTGGGTGGCGAATTCGCCGGATGCGCGCACGATGCGCATGCCCTTGCCGCCGCCGCCGTGCGCGGCCTTGATCATCAGCGGGTAGCCGATCCGGTCGGCTTCGCGCTGCAGCGTGTCGTTCGACTGGTCCTCGCCGGTGTAGCCGGGCACCACCGGCACGCCGGCGGCCTGCATCAGTTCCTTGGCGCCGGCCTTGCTGCCCATCCTGCGCATCGAGGCCGCCTTCGGCCCGATGAAGACGAGGCCGGCGGCTTCCACCGCTTCGGCGAAATCGGCGTTCTCGGAGAGGAAACCGTAGCCGGGATGGATGGCCTGCGCACCGGCGCGTTTGGCCACATCCAGGATCACGTCGCCGCGCAGATAGCTGTCCTGCGGCCGCGGCCCGCCGATCGGACAGGCCTCGTCGGCCTGGCGCACGTGCTGTGCATCGGCATCAGCCTCCGAATACACGGCCACGGTGCGGATGCCCATGCGGCGCGCGGTGCGGATGATGCGGCAGGCGATTTCACCGCGGTTGGCGATCAGGATCGTGTCGAACATGCAGGACCTTGCGAATCGGGGGGTGGACCGGCGGCGCGGCGGCGTTGGCGCCTGGCCGGGCAGAAAGGCGTCATCGGGCCGGCATGGGGCATCACTGCTGCCATGACGGCCTACGCTTGTCGAGGAACGCGGCCAGCCCTTCCTGACCTTCGGGAGAGACGCGCAGGCGGGCAATCAACGCGGCGTTCTCGATGTCGTGGCGCTCGCCATCGCTGTGGGCGGCGACATCGCGCACCAGCTGCTTGGCGCGGGCGGCGGCGAGCGGGCCGGCCTTCAAAAGCAGGTCGATCTGGCGCTGCACGGCGGCATCCAGCGCGTCGGCGGCGACCACCTCGTGCAGCAGGCCGATCCGCAATGCCTCGCCGGCATCGAAGATCTCGGCGCTGGCGAAATAGCGGCGTGCGTGGCGGGCGCCGATCGCGGCGATGACGTAGGGCGAGATTACCGCCGGCAACAGGCCGAGCTTCGCTTCGGTCAGGCCGAATTTCGCCTCGGCTGTGCCAATGGCGATATCGCAGCACGCCACCAGCCCGACACCGCCGCCGAAGGCCGCGCCGTGCACGCGCGCAAGGGTCGGTTTCGGCAGCGTGTCCAGCGTGCGCATCAGGCGCGCCAGAGCCAGCGAGTCACGGCGATTCTCGTCCTCGCTCATCGCCGCCATGCCGCGCATCCAGTTGAGGTCGGCGCCAGCCGAGAACGAGGCGCCTTCGCCCTCCAGCACGACCACGCGCACCGCATCGTCCGCGCCGAGCCCCGCCAGCGCTTCGGTCAACGTGGCGATGAGTTCGGCATCGAAGGCGTTGTGCAGGGCGGGGCGGGTCATCCGCACCCGCGCCACCGGCCCTTCCCGCACGACCTGCAGCGTCTGCTCCATGAATGCTCCCGTGAAAGCGGCCATGATACGGCGGCCCACGAAGGGATTCGTATAAAATGAGAACGATTCCCATCCGGAGCCGGCGTGCGCCTCGTTGATCTGCCACTGCACGCGCCGGCCATCGTCATCGCCATCCACGCGTTGGGCGATGCCGATCCGGTCGCACGGCGCCTAGGCGAACTCGGCTTCGTGCCGGGTGAAGCGGTCGAAGTGCGCGCGACCGGCCCGATCGGTCGTGAACCGCTGATGGTGCAGGTGGGCTACACACGCTTCGCCCTGCGTCGCAGCGAAGCGGCGCGGATCGAAGTGCGCGCGGCCACGGCGGAGCTCGCGACCGCATGAGCGAAGCCACGCTGCCGCGCATCGCGCTGATCGGAAACCCGAACAGCGGCAAGACCGCGCTGTTCAACCTGCTGACCGGAAGCCGGCAGAAGGTGGCCAATTACGCCGGCGTCACCGTCGAGCGCAAGGAAGGCCGGATGCTCGATGCCGGCGGCCGCAGCTATGCGGTACTCGACCTGCCTGGTGCCTACAGCCTGACGCCCGCGAGTCTGGAGGAAGCGATCGCGCGCGATGTCTGCCGAGGCTTCTATCCCGGCGAGCCGGTGCCCGACCTGCTGGTCTGCGTGGTCGATGCCACCAACCTGCGCCTGCACCTGCGCTTCGTGCTGGAGCTGAGATCGCTTGGGCGGCCGATGCTGGTCGCGCTCAACCAGATGGACGCGGCGGCGCGGCGTGGGATCGACATCAATGTCGAGGCGCTGGCAGATGCCCTCGGGGTGCCCGTGGTGGAAACCGTCGCGGTGCGCCGCGAGGGTGCCCGGGCGCTGCTGGCGCAGGTCGCGGCGATATTCGATGTCGGAGTGCCGCAGTCGTCGGTGACCCCGTTGCCCGCGGACTTGCACGCCGAAGTGCGCCGGCTCATCGCGGCCAGCGTGCGGATGCCGCGGCGCACCGCACAGGTCGATGACGTGCTCGACCGCTGGCTGCTGCATCCGGTGTTCGGGCTGCTCACGCTCGCCATCGTCATGTTCCTGATGTTCCAGGCGGTGTACGCATGGGCGACGCCGCTGATGGACCTGATCGAGGCCGGCACCGGCTGGCTCGGCGCCAGCGTGCAGGGCGCGATGGCCGACGGCCCGCTGCGCAGCCTGCTGGTCGAGGGCATCATCGCCGGACTCGGTGGCGTGGTCGTGTTCCTGCCACAGATCCTCATCCTGTTCCTGTTCATCCTCACCCTCGAGGAATCCGGCTACCTGCCGCGCGCGGCGTTCCTGCTCGACCGCACCATGTCCTCCGCCGGGCTGTCGGGCCGCAGCTTCATTCCACTGCTGTCGTCGTTTGCCTGTGCGGTGCCCGGGATCATGGCGACCCGTTCGATCCAGGACCCGCGCGACCGCCTCGCCACCATCCTCGTCGCGCCCCTGATGACCTGCTCGGCGCGCCTGCCGGTGTATGCGCTGCTGATCGGCGCCTTCATCCCCGCGCGCAGGGTCTGGGGTGGGTTGCAGTTGCAGGGGCTGGTGCTGTTCGCGCTGTACCTGGCCGGCATCCTCAGCGCGTTGCTGGTGAGCTGGGTGATGAAGAAGTGGCGGCGTGACCGTGGCGAGCATCCGCTGCTGCTGGAACTGCCGTCCTACCGCCTGCCGCACTGGCGCGACCTGGCCATTGGCTTGTGGGATCGCGCGATGATCTTCCTGAAACGCGTGGGCGGGATCATCCTGGCGATGACCGTGCTGCTCTGGTTCCTGCTGTCGTTTCCGGCTGCACCCGCCGACGCCGCGGGTCCCGCGATCGACTACAGCTTCGCCGGCCGCATCGGCCATGCGCTGACCATGGTCTTTGCGCCGCTCGGCTTCAACTGGCAGATCTGCATCGCGCTGATCCCGGCCATGGCCGCGCGGGAAGTCGCGGTGTCATCGCTCGCCACGGTGTATGCGCTCTCGGCCGCCAGCGAGGATGCCGCCGCCGAGGCCCTCAAGCCGTTGATCGCGCAGGATTGGGCGCTGGCCACCGCGCTGTCACTGCTGGTCTGGTTCATCTACGCGCCGCAGTGCCTGTCGACATTGGCGACGATCAGGCGCGAGACTGGCTCCTGGCGCCAGACCGCGTTCGCGACGCTGTACCTGTTCGCGTTGGCCTATCTTGCCGCGATGCTCACCTATCAGGTCGCGCGTACGCTCGGCGCGGGGTGATGGCGATGCCGCTCTGGTTGCAATACGGGGTGATCGCGCTGGCGGTGCTGCTGGCGGCGCTGTTCGTGTGGCGCACGCGTTTTCCGGCATCATGGCGGCGTGTGCGTATCGCCATCGCCATCCGGCTGTTGCGCGAGGGACGCCCGGCGTGGATGCATCGGCTGGGACGTGCCATCGCGCCGGCTTCGGCGCTGGCCTCCGGCGAATGCGGAGGGTGCGGCGGCTGCGGTTGACGTGCTTCAGCGCGGACGCATGCGGGTGCTGGCAACCAAGTCGACGCTCAGGCTGAAGGTGCGCTGCTCGCCGGGCTTCATCGCCCCGACGCCGACCACGTGGCGCGCGACCTCTTCGCCGCGCTCGTTCTTCACCACCGCCACCACCGAGTATTCCCAGGCCTCGCCCGGCGCGGGGCCGGGCAGGGTGCTCTCGATCTTCAGCGGCGTATCCAGAACCTTGCGGTCCGGGGCGGCGTCGTAGCGCAGGTGGCCCTTGCACTGCGGGCAACTGGCTGCGCTCGCAAGGATGGTGGCGCGGCAATGCGGGCAGGCGCGGGTGGCACCCACATCGTCCGTCTTGTTGCCGCGCCCCAGCAGCGCGCTCATGCCGCGGCGCTGTCTCCGCCCTTGGTCTGGCCGCCCGAATTGCCGGCGGATGCCGACTTGCCATCGGCCCAGCCGCATTCGACATGGCCGCGCAGGCGCGCACCGGAGGCGATGGTGAGATCGTCGGCCTTGATGTCGCCGTTCATTGCGCTCGACGCCAGTAGGTCCACGCGCCGCGCCGACTCGACGTTGCCGTCGAGTTCGCCCGACACGGTGACCTTCTCGGCGCGAACGCTGCCGGTCAGCTTGGCGCCCTTCTCGACGGTGAGGTCGCCCTTGACGTTGACGTCACCCTTGAACTTGCCGGCGATGCGGACGTGGCCGGCGCCTTCGATCTTGCCCTCGATGTTGAGGTCCGCCGCGATTACCGACTCCTTCAGCGCCGGTGCGGGTGCCGAAGGTGTGGCGGCCGGCGCGGGCTCGGCGCGGGCCGGTGCGGCAGGCTGGTTGCCGAACGGCGTGGTCACCGCGTCGTTCGGGAAATCCGCGACTTCCTTCTTGGCGTTGTTGCCGGGGTCTCTCCAACTCACCATGGCGCATTCTCGTCAGGGCAGCGGCGCTGCGGGGCCCTGAACCTAGCACAGGAAGGCGACGAGGCAACACCCGTGATGACCCTGTCGGGCGTTCTGCGGATCACTTCGCATTGCATGCAGCGCCAGCGCCGCGATGCCGCCTTACATCCTGAACACGCCGAATTTCGCGGGTTCGACGGGCGCGTTGAGCGAGGCTGCGAGTGCCAGTCCGAGCACGCGGCGGGTGTCGGCGGGATCGATGATGCCGTCGTCCCACAGTCGCGCGGTGGCGTAATAGGGATTGCCCTGGTCCTCGTATTGCTGGCGGATCGGTGCCTTGAAGACCTCCTCGTCCTGCGCGGACCATTCGCCGCCCCTGGCCTCGATGCCGTCGCGGCGCACCGTCGCCAGCACGCTCGCCGCCTGCT
>JAEXBT010000225.1 GCA_023393895.1 Pseudomonadota bacterium | reverse complement strand
GGAAATGGCAGCACCGGCGGTCAGCGACGCGGTCAGCATCCGCATCACCACCGAAGCACAGATGGCGGCCACGCCGTGATCATCGAGCGCCTGGGTACCAGCCGTGGCCATGCCAACCACGGCTGGCTGGACAGCCACCACACGTTCTCGTTCGCCAACTACCACGACCCGAAGTGGATGGGTTTCGGCCCGCTGCGGGTGATCAACGAGGACCGCGTCGCGCCCGGCGGCGGCTTCGCGCCACACCGCCACGCCAACATGGAGATCCTCAGCGTGGTGCTGCAGGGTGCGCTGGCGCACCGCGACAGCACCGGCTCCGAGGGCGTGCTGCGTCCCGGTGAGGTGCAGTGGATGAGCGCCGGCCACGGTATCGAGCACAGCGAGTACAACGGCGACCCCGCGCAGACCACGCATTTCCTGCAGATCTGGATCCAGCCCGACCGGGTCAATGCCGAGCCCGGCTACGAACAGCGCGCCTTCGACCGCGATGCGCGGCGCGGCGTCTGGGACACCTTCGCCTCCTTCGAGGGGCGCGAGGGCGGCCTCCCGATCCGCCAGGACGCCAGCCTGCGCGCGGTGGTGCTCACTCCTGGCCAGTCGGTCGATGCCGAGTTCGACGCGGCGCGCGGCTACTGGCTGCACGTGGCCACCGGCGAGGTGCGCGCGCGCGAACGCACGCTGGTCGCCGGGGACGCGCTCGGCTTCCTCGACGAGGCGGGCACGCTGCGCATAGAGGGTGGTGCCGAAGGCGAGGCCGAAGTCCTGCTATTCGACCTGCCGCGCTGAATCCGGCGCGCCCGGATCACCGCTAGAATGGCGGCATCTGTTTCCACGGTGCCGCCTTCATGACCGATGCTCCTTCGACCCAGGCCAACGCCCAGCGCGAGTACGAGGTGCGCCGCGCCGACCTGCCGCTGTCCTGCCCGTTGCCGTCGATGGCGCTGTGGAACTCGCACCCGCGCGTGTACCTGCCGATCGAGGCCGAGGGCGGGCAGTCCGAGTGCCCCTACTGCGGTGCGAAGTACCGCCTGATCGACTGACGCGTCCGCCACGTGGGCCGGCGCCTGACCGTGGTACAGCTGCTGCCGGCGCTGGAGTCCGGCGGCGTCGAGCGATCCACGCTGGAGATCACCGAGGCGCTGGTGCGTGCCGGGCATCGCGCGCTCGTGGTGTCGAAGGGCGGCCGGCTGCTGCCGGCGCTTGAGGCCGCGGGCGGAGAGCACGTCGCGCTCGACATCGGCGCCAAGTCGCTGGCCACGCTCGGCCGCGTCGGCGCGTTGCGGCGCGTGCTGCAGGACGCCGAAGCCGACATCGTGCATGCGCGCTCGCGGCTGCCTGCATGGATCGCGCGGCTCGCGCTGCGCGGGATGGCGCCCAACCGCCGCCCGCGCTGGATGACGACCGTGCACGGACTCAATTCGCCGTCCCGCTACAGCGCGGTGATGGCCAGCGGCGAGCGGGTCATTTGCGTGTCGGAGACGGTACGCAGCCATGTCCTAGGGCATTACCCGGCCACGGATCCGGCGCGGCTGCGGGTGATCCCGCGCGGCATCGACCCGGCGGCGTTCCCGCGCCGCGTCGGCCTAGACCACGCCGGCCGTGCCAGGCTGGCCGGGCAGCATCCACAGCTCGCCGGCGATGGCCCGCTGCTGCTGCTGCCGGGCCGTGGCACCCGCCTGAAGGGCCATGCCGATGCAATCGCCGTGCTCGCGCGGGTGTGCGCATCCGGTCTGGATGCGCGGCTGTGGATGCCGGGCGCGCAGGAAACCGGGCGCGGGGCGTATCTGGCCGAGCTGCTGGCCGAAGCGGCGCGTCTGGGTGTGGCCGACAGGGTGGCGATGACGCCGCCAACGGCCGCCATCGCCGGGGCCTATGCCGCCAGCGACCTCGTCCTGCAGCTCTCGCGCAAGCCTGAAGCCTTCGGCCGCACCGTGCTGGAAGCGCTCAGCGTGGGCGTGCCGGTCGCCGGCTGGGCGCATGGGGGCGTCGGTGAACTGCTGGCCGAATGGCAACCCGAAGGCGCGGTGCCGGCGTTCGACGCCGAAGCCCTGGCCACCCGCGTCATCGCGATGTTGCGACGGCCGCCGGCATCGCCCGCTACCATGCCCGATAGCCTGAAGGCGATGCAGGACGCCACCCTCGCCGTGTACGACGAACTCGCATGAACGCCATAGACGACTCCCGCACACCGACCGGCTGGCGCTGGGCACCGGCCTGGGTGCTGGCCTACGTGGCGTTCTGGCCGGCTTCGCGCGTGTCCGAGGGGATCCTCTCGCTGGGGGCGCTGGTGGCGCTGTTCCTGCTCGCCAAGGCGCGCTTCCGGGATGGCAACCGCCTGCTGAGTGCGGGTGCCTGGGCGTTGACCACGGCGTTGTTCTTCGCCTACTGGCTGCCGCAGCTCATCTCGACCTTCGATGCGGTCGATCGCGTCGATGCGCTGCGCAAGACCCTGGTGGGGCTGCGCTACCTGCCGTTCCTGTGGCTGGTCGCCATCGCCGTGGCCACGCGGTCCGGGCGGCGACTGGTGTTCGGCGGGATCGCGGTGGTGATGCTGGTCTGGTCGCTGGACCTGCTGGCCCAGGCCTTGAGCGGGCACAGCCTGATGTTCGGCACGCTCGACACGCTCTACGCCGCGGTCAAGGAGGGCAGGGGCATCTGCGAAGGCCAGGCCGACCGTGGCTTCGACCGGGTCAACGGCGTGTTCGGCACCTGCAATCCGGTGCTCGGGGTGGTGGTGGCGAGTTTCTCGCCGTTCCTCCTGCACGCGATGCATCGCCGCTTCGGGCTGGCGGGCTGGCTGGTGGGCGCGCTCATCGCCGGCATCGCCATCGTGCTGGCGGGCGCCCGTGCCAGCTGGCTGACCTATGGGCTGGTGCTTGTGCTTTCGGGCTGGCACACGCTGGGCTGGAAGCGGCTGCTGGCCCTGATGGCCACCGGCGTGGTGGCGCTGGCATTGCTGGCGACGTTCTACACACCGGTGGGCGATCGCATCGAGCGCACGGCGCAGGCACTGAATGGACAGCAGAACGGGGTCGATCAGGCCCTGTCGGGACGCGGCAAGATCTGGGGCGCTGCCACGTGCATGATCCGCGAACACCCGATCAACGGCGTAGGCGTGCGTGACTTCCGCCATGCGTACGCCGCGTGCGACCCGGCACCGGAGGTGCGGCCCGAATGGGGCGATGGGCCGGCCATGCACGCGCACCAGTGGGTGCTCGAAGTGCTGTCGGAAACCGGCTTCATCGGCCTCGCGCTGTGGCTGGCAGGCGCCGCGCTGGCGTGGCGGGCCTGGCGCTTCGCCGACGCCGCCGCGCGCACGCGGGCACGACCGGCGATGCTGGCCCTCGTGGTCACGCTGTTTCCGCTCAATACCCACCTCGCCGTCCACGCCAGTTTCTGGGGCGGGGTGGTGCTGTTGCTGGTGGCGCTCTACGCGGGCAGCCTGATGTCGCGCGAGGCGCCATCCGTCCCGAGCGACTGAAGCACCGCGGCTTCGACCATCTCCACCTCCAATGCCGCCAACGGCGCCGCGGTCAGCGCACGCGAACAGATGCGCTGGGCAATGCCGGTGCTTGTCAGGCTCGGGCTTGCCGCGTCGAACAGTGCGATGCAGGGCGCGCCGAGCATCGCGGCGAGATGGGTCGGTCCACTGTCGTTGCCGACCACGCAGGCCGCGCGTCGCGCAAGCCCGGCAAGGCGCGGCAGGTCCAGCCAGCGGCCGTCATCAAGCACCACGATGCCGGAGATCGCGCGTGCAACCTCCATCTCGTCGGGGCCGGGTGCGGTCGCGACCGTGATGCCGCGTGCGGTGAGCCGCTGCGCCAGTTCGGCATAGCCCGGCCATCGTTTTCCGGCGTTGCGTGCCGACGAGCCCGGCAGCAGCAGCGCGAACGGTTCGGCCAGCCCGCAGCGTGCCATGACGTCGCTGGCATCCTCCGCCATCCAGTCGGGTTGGGGATGCGCCGCGTGGCGGGCATCGATGCCGGCGGCAGCGAGTTGCACGGCAAGGCGCTCGGGCACGCTGAGGGTCGAGGCCTCGCGCAGCAGCGCACCGGCCGACCACGCCGCCTCCGGCAGCGTGCCGCGCAGCCACCGGCGGTAGAAGTGCGTGCGCGGCGAGTTCTGCAGGTCATAGACGCGCGCGGGCGCGATCGCCTGCAGGCGCCGCGCCCAGCGCCGCATCGCCGGCAGATGCCAGCGGGGTGCGTTGTCATCGACGTGGATCTCGTCCACCCACGGACAGCGCGCCATGGTCGCGACGAACGGCCGTCGCGTGATCAGGTGGATGCGACTGCCGGCGTGATGCTCGCGGATGTCACGCAAGGCGCCGTCGGCCAGCAGCAGGTCACCGAGCGCGCCCAACTTCAGCACCACCACATCGGCATTCATGCGTAGCGGCTCACGCCATCGGGCTGGCGCTTGAAGCGGCGGTGGATCCACAGGTACTGCGAGGGCGCCTCGCGCACCATCGCCTCGATCGCGGCGTTGACCGCGGCGCTGTCGGCGACCGCATCCTCGGTCGGGAACGGCGCCAGTGGCGGCGCGATGCGCAGCACGTAGCGGTCGCCTTCGCGACGGTGGAAGAACGGCACCACCGCGCAGCCGCTGATCCGCGCCAGCTGGTGCGTGGCGGTGATGGTGGCGGCGGGGATACCGAAGAACGGCGCGAACACCGTGTCCTTGCCGCGCATGTCCTGATCCGGCGCGTACCAGAGGAAACCGCCGCGCTTGAGGTGGCGGATCGCGGCGCGGATGTCATCGTTGGCGAACATCGCACTCGCGTAGCGCAGCCGGCCGCGCAGCACCGCCCACTCGAACACCGGGTCGCGATGCCTGCGATATATCCCGGCCAGCGGCACGTGGTCGCAGAGCAGGCGGCCGCACATCTCCAGGGTCATGAAGTGACCGGAGACCATCAGCACGCCACGGCCTTCCGCCTGAAGCGCGCGCAGGTGCTCCAGTCCCTCGATCTCGACCGTCCGACGCATCGGCCCGGCATCGCCCCACCACGCGCGCGCGAACTCGAACAGGCCGATGCCGAGGTCGCGGAAACTGGCATCGAGCAGGGCGTCGCGGTCGTGCTCCGGCATTTCCGGGAAGGCGAGCTCGAGGTTGCGTCGGGCGGCGTGGCGTCGGTCCGGCAGCAGCCGCTTCAGCAATGCCCCCAACGGCGCGCCGATGGCGCGCTGCAGGCCCCAGGGCAGGTGCGCCATCGCCCACAGCAGGCCCAGCAGGAGCCACATCGGCCAATGGCGGGATGCACGCAGGCCCGGCGGCAGGTCGGGGGGCGATGAGGACGACATGCACTGATTCTAAGCGGCGCGGCATGCCGGTCGCCGCGGTCGCTTCCTTTATCCTGTGCGCGATGAAAGCCTCGCTCACCGAACGCCTGCTGCGCGGCCTGTATTCGCTCGCGCTCTATGCGTTGCTGCCGGTGACGATCTATCACCTGGTCTGGCGCGGCTTCCGCCATCCCGCCTATCTTTCACGCTGGCACGAGCGCTACGCGCGCTACGGCGATGCCCCGCCGCCGGCTGCCGGCGAGCGGCTATGGGTGCACGCGGTGTCGGTGGGGGAGGTTGCCGCGGCTGCTGGGCTGGTCAATGCGTTGCTGGCGGCGGATCCGCAGCGCCGGCTGGTGGTGACCAGCATCACGCCCACCGGTTCCGAGCGCATCCGCGCGCTCTGGGGAGATCGCGTCGACCACGTCTATCTGCCGTACGACCTGCCGGGTGCGGTCGGCAGGTTCCTCGCGCGCTTCCGGCCGACGCAGGCGCTGATCATGGAAACCGAACTCTGGCCGAACCTGCTGCTCGGCTGCCGTGACCTCGGGATCCCGGTCTCGATCCTCAACGCGCGGCTGTCGGCGCGGTCATTGCGCGGCTACCAGGTGCTGGCGCCACTGGTCTCACGCGCGCTGCGGACCGTCACGCATGTCTGTGCGCAGACTCGCGCCGACGGCCATCGGTTCGAGGTGCTGGGCGCGCGTCCCGAGGCGGTCACTGTCACCGGCAACCTCAAGTACGACGTTGCCGCACCCGGCGATGAGGCGGGCATCAGGCAGGCGTTCGTGCAAAGGGCGGGCGTGCGCAAGGCGTGGATCGCCGCCAGCACCCATCCCGAGGAGGAGCTGCCGGTGCTGCTGGCCCACCAGCGCCTGCGCCGGCGCTGGCCCGACCTGCTGCTGCTGTGTGCGCCGCGGCATCCCGAGCGCTTCCGACCGGTGGCCGAGCGCCTGCGCAGTGCCGGACTGCGCGTCTCCACCCGCAGCGAGTCGCGATGGCCGGGAGCGGATGACGCGGCGTTCGTGATCGACACGCTGGGCGAGTTGCCGGCCTTTTTCGGCCTGGCAGAAGTCGCCTTCGTCGGCGGCAGCCTGCAGGAGATCGGCGGGCACAACGTGCTGGAGCCGGCGGCCGCCGCGGTGCCCGTGGTGACCGGGCCGCATCTGCACAACTTCGCGGAAATCAGCGCCAGCCTGAAAGAGGCCGGGGCATTGCAGGTGGTGGCGTCCGGCGACGAACTGGTCGATGCGCTGGATGCCCTGTTGGCGGATGATGCCGCCCGCAACCGCATGGGCGAGGCAGGCCGGCAACTGGTGGCTTCCGGCCGTGGCGCGCTGGAGGCAACGCTGCAGGCGATCGGGTTGCGCGGCGACCGCGCTTGATTGCGCAGTCCGCGGGAGGTCCGATCAGTTGCCGATGCGCGGCGCCTGTCCGGCGGGCACGGTCAGCAGGCGGTTGACGTCCTGCACATCGGCCACGTCCAGCGTGCCGGCGGCCTGCTCCAGCAAAAGCCGGCTCTGCAGGTAGTTGTACTTCGC
>JAEXBT010000148.1 GCA_023393895.1 Pseudomonadota bacterium | reverse complement strand
GTCGTCGTGCTGAACGATGTCCCCGCGCCAATCACCGCCGCCAGGTTGCGGCCCTGCGCCATGTTCATCGCATCGTAGTTGTCGCTGCCGCGCGCCACGTGGATGATCTGACGCTCCGCACCGGTCTGCCCTCGCGGTCGAGGCCGTGGTCGATCAGGCGCGGCAGGTTGGGATGCGTGAGGCTGGCGAGGATGCGCCGCTCGTGCAGGAAGCGCTGCGCCTGCTGGCTGCCGTCCCAGCGGCGGCGCAGCAGCTTGATCGCTGCGCGCTGCGCGGTATCGCTCTCGTCACGGCTGGCGGCGTAGACCACCCCCATGCCGCCGCGCCCAAGTTCGTGCCCGATCGTCCATTCGCCGAGGCGCGCAGGCGCCGTTTCCTCATCCATGTCGATGATGGCGTCAGCCGGCAGGTCGAGCGGGCCTTCGAGGTCGACCGCCGCCAGCATCTTCGCCAGTTCGCGCGCGAGCTCGGGGTCTTGGCCCTGCACCTGGCGCAGCAGCCGTTCACGGCCATCGGTGTCGGCATCGATCGCCTCGTCGAACAGCGCGGACAGGCGCCGCCAGCGTTCGACTTCCGCGTTCATTGCATGCGCGCCTGCAGGTAGGCCCGGGCACGCTGCCAGTCGCGGTAGACGGTGCGCTCGCTCAGCTCCATCGCGAGGGCGATCTCTGAGAACTCCATGCCGGCGAAGAAGCGGCACTCGACGATGTCCACCAGCCGCGGCTCGAGTTCGCCCAACGCGCGCAGGCCGTCCTCGATCTGCATGACGTCAAGCAGTGCGCTGGCGGGCTCGTCCGGAATGTTGGTGACGAGCGTGACCTGGTAACGGTCGCCGCCCCGCTTGTCGGCTAGCTTGCGGCGCACGTGGTCGACGACGACGTGGCGCATCGCCTTGGCCGCGAGGGCCAGGAACGGCGCACGCTGGCTGGCATCGAAGCGGCCGCCCTCCAGTTTCAGGAAAGCCTCGTTGACGACGGCGACCGTATCGAGCGTATAGGCGCGTCCGCGACGCAGTTCGCGTCGCGCAATCAGCGACAACTCCGCATACAGTTCGTTGAAGCGCGCACGTACGGCCTCATCAGGAAGCGCCACCCCCGCCGCGTCGATCCCGTGCCCCATGCCGCAATCCCCCGAGAGGATGGCCCGCCCCAGCTGATCTTGATACCGCAGAACCCGTCAGGCGGCAACTTGGGCGGGCCCCTCAGAATCCGTAGCGCAGGAACCCCCCGTCCACCGCGATGCATTCGCCGGTGATGTAGCTGGCGGCGGGCAGGCACAGGAAGGCGACCGCCGCCGCGACTTCCTGCGGCTCGCCGACGCGGCCCATTGGCGTGCGCAGCAGCACCTCGTCCAGGTAGTCCGGATCGGCCAGCTTGGGCGAGGTGCGGCGGGTGCGGATGTACCACGGCGCGACCGCATTCACCCGCACGCCGTCCTCTGCCCACTCGACCGCGAGGTTGCGGGTCATCTGGTGCATGGCCGCCTTGCTCATGCCGTAGGCGACGCCGGTGCGCACGTGGGTGAGGCCCGACACGCTGCCGACGTTGACGATGCTCGACATCGCGTGGCGGGTCAGCAGCGGATGCGCGTAACGCGAAAGTTCGAGGGCGCTGAAGGCATTGATCTCGAAGATGTCGCGCCACTCGGCCTCGCTGTAGTCGGTGGCGGCGCGGGTCAGGTTGCCGCCGGCGTTGTTGACGAGGATGTTGAGGCCGTCGCCGGAGTCCTCCACCCAGTCGAGCAGCGCGCGACGGCTGTCGGCATCGGCGACATCGGCGGCGAAGACATGGGCTTCGCCGCTGGAGACTTCGGATTCCAGTTCGTCGCGGGCGCTTTCCAGCGCCGATTCATCACGCGCGACCATCAGCACGGTGGCTCCGAAGCCCATCAGCTCGGCGGCGATGGCGCGGCCGATGCCCGCGCTGGCGCCGGTCACCAGCGCGAGTTGCCCGTCCAGCCGCCAGCGTTGCGCATCCATGGCCCATCTCGTTCGGGAATCGACACGACTGCCAGCATACCCGGCTCGCGCACCACGGCGATGCGCTGGCGATGCATCGACCCGGAAAGGAAACGCCGGGACATGCCCGGCGTTTCGACGGCCTGACGCGCCGCGGCTCAAGGCGCGCAGAAGCAATGCGCCGAGGTGCGCACCATCGGGCCGTTGACATCGCGCGCCTGCGATTCCAGGTAACGCAGCGGCTCGGCCAGCCTGGGCGAGATGGCGCCGAGCACGCCGCGCAGCAGCGGCGAATCCTGCAGCAGCGCCATCCCCACGCGTGCCTGGGCGAAGCGACCGATCCAGCTCTCGAACGGCGACATCGGCTCCTCGACGTAACGCACGGCGTAGCTGTCGGGCTTGTCCAGCTTGGCACGCTTCGCGGCATCCTCGATGGCATCGCGGATGCCACCGAAGGCATCGACGAGGCCGCGCTCGCGCGCCTGCGCACCGCTCCACACGCGCCCGCGCGCCACCGCATCGACATCAGCCACCGGCTTGTTGCGCGCCTGCGCCACCTTGCCGGTGAAATCGCGATACCCCTTGTCGATCACCGACTGGATCACCCGGCCGACTTCCGGATCCAGCGGCCGGGTCGGGTCGAAGGCGCCGGCCCAGCGCGTGGTGCCGACGCCATCGGTGTGCACGCCGACCTTGTCGAGGGTGCGGGTGAAGTTGGGAATCAGGCCGAAGATGCCGATCGAGCCGGTGATGGTGTTGGGCTCGGCGTAGATGCGGTCGGCGTTCATGCTGACCCAGTAGCCACCGGACGCGGCGACATCGCCCATCGAGGCCACCACCGGCTTGCCGGCCGCCTTCAGCGCAACCATTTCGCGACGGATCAGTTCGGAGGCGAACACCTCGCCACCGGGCGAGTTCACCCGCAGCACCACCGCCTTGACCTTGTCGTCCTCGCGCGCGTCGCGCAGCAGCGCGGCGACCGTCTCGCCACCGACCACGCCGCGCGGCTGGTCACCCGGCACGATCTCGCCCTCGGCCACCACCACCGCCACCTGCGGGCGCGGATCGGCCTCCACCGGCAGCTTCGGCGCCATGTGGCGCAGGTAGTTGGCGAAGCCGATCTGGCGGAAGCCGCCGTCGGCATCGGCATCGGCCACGCCGCGTTCGGTCAGCAGCTTCTCCACGTCCTCGCGCGTCTTCAGGCCATCGACCAGCTTCTGCTGAAGGGCGTAACGGTTGATGTCGCCCTGTGCGGCCTCGATGCCGCCCGCCATGCCCTCGATGCCGGCGGCCAGTGCGGCCGGGTCCAGCTTGCGACGCGCGGCCACCTCGCTGAGGTAGCGGTTCCAGATGTCGCTCATCCAGTAGAGGTCGGCCTCCTTCGCTTCGGGCGAGGCGTCGTCGCGCACGAACGGTTCGGCGGCGGACTTGTATTCGCCGACCTTGAACAGGTGGAAGTCGACGCCCAGCTTGTCCTGCAGCGCCTCGCGCATGTACGGGCGGTGGCCGGACAGACCCTCGAGCACCACGCCGTAGCCGTCCGGATCGTGGTAGACCTCGTCGGCCTGCGCGGCCAGCAGGTATTGCGCCTGGCCCATGCCCTGGCTGAAGGCGACGATCTGCTTGCCTGACGTGCGCAGCCGCTGCAGCGCGCGCGCGACCTCATCAAGCGAGGCGAAGCCAGAGGGCTGCAGGCCATCGACGTTCAGCAGCACGCGTTCGATGCGCTTGTCCTTGGCCGCGGCGTCGATCGCACCGACCAGGTCACGCAGCTGCACCTGTGCGTTGCGACCGTCGCGGCTGCTGCCGGCCAGCGCACGGGTCAGCGCATCACGGCTGTCCTGTTCGACCAGCTTGCCCTGCGGTGCCAGCACCAGCGTGGTGCGGTCGACCAGCTTCGCGCCCTGCCCGCCACCGACCATCGCCGCCAGCACCAGCATCAGGAACACGAACAGCAGGAAGAAGAACAGCAGGTTGAGGATCAGCCTGCGGGTGAAGTTCATCGCGTCCCACAGGCCGATGAAGAAGCGCGCGATCGGGCCGCGCTCGGGCGGGGTGGCGGGCAGCGGCGGTGGCTGCATGGTCGTGTTCATGGGCAATGGATTCCGGAAAACGCACTCAGACTAGCCTGCGCCCTGCGCGGCGCACATCCCTCGAAGGTCACCCCGACCGCGGCCGCGTTCAGCCTGCAGCCATCGGCATGCGGCGTGCGCTGCGCAGGAAACGCCGGGCCAGCAGGATCGCGGCCACGGTCAGGCCGGCGATCAGCCCGAGCCACATGCCCTTCGGTCCCCAGCCCAGGCCCAGCCCGAGCCCGGCACCGAGCGGCATGCCGATGCCCCAGTAGGCCAGCGCGGCCAGGAACATCGGCACCCGGGTGTCCTTGAGCCCGCGCAACGCGCCGGCCGACAGCACCTGGATGCCATCGGGGAACTGGAACGCGGCCGCGTACAGCAGCAGGCCGGCGGCCAGCGTCGCCACCGCGGCATCGGCGGTGTAGCGGCTGGCGATGAAATCGTGGCCGAACACCATCAGCAGCCCGGACAGCAGTTGCGTGCCCAGCACCAGCACCAACCCGGCCCGGGCCGCACGCAGGATGCCGGCGCGATCGCCGCGGCCGAGCGCGTTGCCCACCCGCACGGTGGTCGCCTCGGCAATACCGAACGGGATCATGAAGCACAGGCTGGCGACGTTGATCGCTATCTGGTGTGCGGCCGCCGGCACTTCGCCCAGCCGCCCGATCAGCAGCGCGGTGACAATGAAGAGGCTGCCTTCCATCGCCACGGTCACGCCGATCGGCAGGCCGGTCTTCAGCAGCGCGCCGATCGGCTCGCGTGCGGGCGGATCGAAGCGCGCGAACAGCCCAAGGTCTCGGAAACGTCGCGACCGCGCGAGGTAGAGCGCGAAGCCGGCCGCCTGCGCCCACATCATCACCGCCGAGGCGATGCCCAGCCCGCCCGCGCCGAGTTCCGCAAAGCCCCATCGCCCGAACGCCATCGCGTAGCCGAGCGGCGCCAGCACCGCCAGTCCGGCGAAACCGAACAG
>JAEXBT010000142.1 GCA_023393895.1 Pseudomonadota bacterium | reverse complement strand
TGACGGTGTCGATCGGCATGTTGATCGCTGCCAGCTTCTGCTGGTCGATATCGACCTGGATCTCGTCCTCCAGGCCTCCGGCCACCTTCACCGCCGCCACGCCCTCGACCGGCTCCAGCTTGCGCTTGAGGTCATCGTCGGCATAGCGCCGCAGCCGGGTGAGCGCCGCGATGTCGTCGCCGGACGTGGTCGCCAGCACCAGTCGCATGATCGGCGCGGTGGACGGGTTGAAGCGCAGCAGCACCGGCGGCTTCACCTCCAGCGGCAGCTGCAGGGCCTCCATCTTGTCGCGGACTTCCAGGCTGGCCTTGTCCATGTCGGTGCCCCACGCGAACTCCAGCACCACATCGCTCTGCCCGGTGCGCGACACCGATTTCAGCCGCCGCAGGCCCTTGACCACACCTACGGCTTCTTCGATCGGCTCGGTCACCAGCGTCTCGATCTCGGCGGGTGCCGCGCCGGTGTATTCGGTGCGCACGGTGAGTGTCGGATAGCTGAGGTCGGGCAAGAGGTTGACC
Source organism: Pseudomonadota bacterium (assembly GCA_023393895.1). The sequence continues at coordinate 10,168 of JAEXBT010000142.1, read as the reverse complement.
TTCAGGCTGGACAGCGCGATCAGGCCGAACAGCACCAGGGTCACCATCATCATCAGGATGGTGACCCGGCGACGGGTTGCGAATTCCACCAGATCGAAGCCGGGCGAAGGCGTCATGGCAGGCTCCGTCAGCGCGCGGCGGGGGCGGCAGCCGGGGCCGGCTTCGCGGCGGCGTCCGGGCTGATCACCTGCACGCCGCTACCCTCGCGCAACGCGGTCTTGCCGGCGGTGACCACCTGCTCGCCGGGCTTCAGTCCCTCGCGCACTTCGACGAATTCGCCCTCCGCATACCCCAGCTTGACCGGCACCCGCACCGCCTTGCCGCCACGCACGGCGTAGACGGCGGGTTCACTGCCGTCATCGAGCAGCGCCGCGCGCGGAATGGTCGGCACGTCGGCGCGCTGGTCGTAGGCGATCGACAGACGCCCGAACATGCCTGCCTGCAGCACGCCGTTGCCCGCGAACGTGCAGAACACGCGGAAGGTGCCGCTGCCCGGGTCCACCGTCGGCGCGATGCGATCGATGACACCCTCGAAGCGCTCACCGGGCACCGCGTCCACCTGCATCACCACGCGCTGCCCCTTCCGCAGCAGTGCGATGTCACGTTCGGGCACGTTGAGGATCGCCTCCAACCGCGAGTTGTCAATCAACTTCATCACCGTCGAATTGATCTGGACGAAGTTGCCCGGCTTGACCGCGACGAACACCACCTGCCCCGAGATGGGCGCGGTGACGGTGCCGTAGGAGAGTTCCAGCCGCGCCATGTTCAGTGCCGAACGCGCGTTGGCCAGGTCATAGCGCAGCTGGTCGACATCGTTCGCGCTCACCATCTTCTGCGCGGCCAGCTGGCTGGCGCGGTGGTAGTTGGCCTCCAGCTTGCTGACCTGCGACTGGGACTGCGCCACCTGCAGTCGCGCACGGTCGCGATCGAGCTGCACCAGCGGCTGGCCGGCGCGGACCGTCTGCCCTTCCTGCGCCAGCACCCGCAACGCGATGCCGGAAGTCTTCGCGGCGACTTCGGCTTCCGCGCGGGGATCCAGCGCCGCGGTGCCGGTATAGCTGGCCACCACGGTGCGATGGCTGACCACCGCCACTTCCACCGGCACCGCCTCTGCCGGCTTGGCTGCTTCATGTCCCGGCTTAGCGTCTCCACCCCCTCCGCGCTTGCAGGCGGCCAGTCCGGTCGCGAGCGCAATGGCAAGCAGGCTGATGGAGGCGCCGCGGATCACCGCAGCCGCTGGGAAAGACATCGATGCACGCATCGGGGAGGCTCAAATTGGGTGTTGTATCGAAGTAAACCACCTCTGACCTCAGTTTGTGAGGTGCCAGACGTCATGCGGGCAGTGTGCGTCCGCCCTTCCCGATCGCCGGACGCGCGATATACTCCGGTCGCTGCACCAGCCCGGTGCTGGTGTCCCATCCGACTTGAGAGAATCAGATGCGACCGACCACGATCGCCGCGTGCCTCGCGCTTGCCCTGCCACTCGCCGCCCAGGCCCAGCAGCCCGCCGAGCGCGCCCAGAGCGGCAAGCTCTCCGGCGAACAGCTGACCTTTACGTGCCAGGGCTGCCATGGCGTCACCGGCTACAAGAACGCCTATCCCAACTACCACGTGCCGCGGATCGGTGGCCAGTCGCGCCAGTACCTGGTCAATGCGCTGACCGAATACAAGAAGGGCACGCGCCGCCATCCGACCATGGAAGCCCAGGCGATGAGCTTTTCCGAAGAGGAGATCGCGGCGATCGCCACCTACCTGTCCGACCTGAAGGCCGCCCCGGCCCCGAAGCAGAAGTGAGCCCGACCATGACGACCCTGAAGATGCCTGCCGTCCTGGCCCTCGCCGTGCTGCTCTCGGCCTGCAGCGGCGGCGAACCCACCAACCCGCATGCCACCACCTCCGATGGCGGTGACCGTACCTCGTCGTCTGCGGGCCTGCCGACCGGCGACATCCGCCGCGGCGAAGCGATCGCCGTCGAACCCAAGGGCGGCTGCATCACCTGCCACGGTGTGGACGGCAACGTGCCGGTGGTGGAAGGCGTGCCGACCGAGAACCATCCGCCGCTGATCGGTGGCCAGTACGAGGACTACCTTGCCCACGCCATGCAGCGCTACCGCGACGGCGTCCGCAACCACGCGATCATGAGCGGCCAGGCGCAGAACCTGACCGACCAGCAGATCGCCGATCTGGCGGCCTATTACGCCTCGCGTCCCGGCCAGCTGCGCGATATCGCCGGCATGTGAGGCATAACGCCCACGGCATTCCACAGGCCCGCGCAAGCGGGCCTTTTTCATCAGAGTGCAGCGAGGTGGCTCCTGCTCAGGGCGAGCCGTCGCCGGATTCGGTCTTGGCCGGCCGGGTGAGATCGTCCTGGTTCTCGAACAGCTCCGGCTTGAACGGAATGTCGGGCGCCGGGCGTGCCACCGCAGGCTGGTCGTGCACGCCCTCCTTGCCGGCCACCGGCCCGCAGCCCCCCCCGGCTTGCAGCAACGACACCACGCAGCGGATCTTCACCTTGCCGCCCGGCAGCGGGATGTCGAAGCTCTTGACGCCCTTGCGGATCCACTCCTGCAGCAGGGTTTCTGGCGGCCGCCAGATGCCGTCGAAGATGGTGCCGCGGTAGCCGAGCGACGGTCGCTTCAACCAGGTGCCTTCCTTGTAGGGATCTGGGAAGCGCGGCTTGAAGCTGTCGTCGGCGAGTCGCGGACGGCCGTCGGCATCGAACAGGCCTGATCCCCCCTGGCCGCGCGGATTGCCGCGATCGCCACCCGTTGCCGCACCGGCGCGACTGCGCTCCCCCAGCCCCCAGTCGTCGCCCTTTCGCGGCGAAGGCCACCCGCTGTCCGCGGTGCGGGCCGCCGGTCCCGCGCCGCTCGCCGTGGACTGCTGGCCCGGGCGTGGCGAAATGCCGCGGGCACCCGGCAGGCCCGGGCGCGGATCGGCTGCCGGTCGGGTGGCGCCGCTTGCGGTGGCCGCCGCCGGTGCCGTGGCATCGGACTGTCCGCGCGTCGGCAACGGACGCGTGGCGGCCTCGGGCGCCTGCAGCGCGGGGCTGCCGGGTCGTACGGCGATTTCACGCACCGTGACCGCCGGCATGGGATCCGGCACGGTCGGCAGCGTGCGTTCGCGGGTGCTGAGGTCGGCCACCTGTACCTCCCGATTGTCGCTGGGAACATCCAGGCTTCGCACTTGCGGCAACGCGGTCGGAATGGCGCTTTCTTCCGGAATCGCCTGCGTCTGCAGTTCCGGGACCGGCTGCGGCGCGACGGCCGCCTGCCGTGGTGGCGGCAACTGGAACGGAGCGGGTGCCGGCGTGGGTTCGCTCACCTGCAACGGCTGTTCGGCCATCGCCTGCGCGTCGATGCTTTCCGGTATGGCAGTCGGGTTGTTCTGCGTGGCTGGCGGCGAACTCGAAGCCGCGGCGGCGGGACGGCCGGCTGCGGATGCGGCAGCTTCCGCGGTGGCGGCCGGTTGCAGGTCGCCATCGGCGGGCGCATCGCCCCCGCCCGCGGCATCCGGGCTGCCGAAACCGGTGATGCGCACCCGCACCGTTTCCTCCTCACCCGGCGCATTGAGCGCGGTCAGGCTCAACCAGGTCAGCCAGGCCAGCAGCAGTGCCGCCAGCAGGTGATAGAACAGGCTGGCGGCGAACGCGCCGCGCCGCAGCATGGGGGATTCGTCGCGCTCCCTGCCCCAGCCCTGACGGAACAGGCTGCGAAACCTGCCCCAACCACTCGTCGAGGCGGTACCCGATGGCACCTGCCGGATCGGCACGTTCGCCATCTCGTCAGCCAGTGCATCGGGCGACAGGGTCGGTCCCGCTGCGACCGGGACGGCCGTATCCAGCCAGCCCTGCCAGCTGGGACTGTGGCCGGGAGCCTGCGGGCGAATCGAAAGGCCTCGACGGCGGGCTACCAGCAGCGCCAGCAGTTCCTCGCGCGAGGCCATGCGGCGTGGGCCTCAGGCGCTGCCGCGCGGGACGTAGGGGGCGTCGCCGCTGGCGTGGTCGGTGGCATCGCGCACCGCGGTCACGCCCGGCACCTTCTCCAGCAGGGTCTTCTCGATGCCCTGCTTGAGGGTGACGTCGGCCATCCCGCAGCCGTGGCAGCCACCGCCGAAGCGCAGGATCACGACGCCTTCAGCAGTGACCTCTTCCACCCTCACGTTGCCGCGATGCATCGCCAGCTGCGGATTGATCTCGTGCTCGACCACCCACATGACGCGTTCCACCAGCGACGCGCCGGCCTCCGGCGCCACGCCCTTGATGCGCGGCGCGCGGATCTGCAGCTGGCCGCCGGTCGCCTTCTGCTCGTAATCGATGCGGGCACCATCCAGCACGCCGGCGCTGCCGGCATCCACCCACAAGGTGAAGCCTTCGCAGTCCACCGCCCATTCGTCTCCCTGCAGGTCGTCGGGGCCGGCGAACTCCAGCCGCACGTCGGCACGCGGGGTGCCCGGATGCACCGCGGACAGCCGCACGCCCAGGCCCGGCATGGCCTCACGTTCGATCAGTTTGCGGAAATGCGCCTGCGCGGATTCGGTGATGTCGATCATGCGGGTATTCTATCGGTCGATCCGTGACTGCCGGCCGAGCAGCCGAACTTGGAGTGCCCGATGAGTGATTTGGTTCCCCTGGCCGAGGCCCGCTGCAGCCCGAAGCGCGGGCAGGAACACCGCCTGAGCGAAGCCAGCATCCGTGAGCTGATGCCGCAGCTGCCGGGCTGGGAGCTGGTCGAGGATGACGCCGCGCTCGGCAAGACCTACCACTTCGCCGACTACTACCGGACCATGGCCTTCGTGAACGCGCTGGCGCACATGGCCCACCGCGAAGACCACCACCCCGACCTGTCCGTGCACTACGACCGCTGCGTGGTGCGGTATTCCACCCACGATGTCGGCGGGCTGTCGGAGAACGACTTCATCTGCGCGGCCAAGGCCGAGCGGCTGGCCGACTGACGCGACGCGAGGCGCTCAGCCCAGCCGGTCCAGCACCTCGCGCAGGTCCGGCGGCAGCGGTGCCTCCAGCAGGTATTCGGCACGGCCGGCGTCCAGCGCGAAGCGCAGCGACGCCGCATGCAGGAACAGCCGCTTCAGCCCGGCCTGCTCGCGCAGCCGGCGGTTGGCTTCCGCGTCGCCGTACTTGTCGTCACCGGCCACCGGATGCCCCAGATGCTGCGCATGCACGCGGATCTGGTGGGTCCGCCCGGTCTCGATGCGTGCCTCGCACCAGCTCATCCCGCCGCGCCGCTCCAGCATGCGGAAATGGGTGGTCGATGGCTTGCCGGCCTCGCTCACGGTGACGTGGCGTTCGCCGCCCTGGCGCAGGCCGACGTGCAGCGGCGCCTCCACCGTCATCACCCCGTCCGGCATCCGCCCGATGAGCAGCGCCAGGTAGCGCTTGTCGATCCCGGCGCCGTGGTCCTCGCGCAACAAGGCCTGCAGCTCACGCAGCGCCGAGCGCTTCTTGGCCACCACCAGCAGGCCCGAGGTGTCCCGGTCGAGGCGGTGCACCAGTTCCAGCGACTGGCCCGGCCGCAACGCGCGCAGGGATTCGATCGCCCCGTGGCTGATTCCGCTGCCGCCGTGGCTGGCCAGCCCGCTCGGCTTGTTCAATGCCAGCAGCCGCGCATCCTCGAACAGGATGGCCGCCTCCAGTGCCGCAAGCAGGGACTTCGGTGGCGGCGTGGCTTCTCCCGGCTCGCTGAGACGGATCGGCGGGATCCGCACCTCGTCGCCACCGGCCAGCTTGCGCTCCGGCTTGGCACGGCCGCCGTTCACCCGGACCTGGCCACTGCGCACGATCTTGTAGACCAGCGAACGCGGCGCACCCTTCAGCTGCCCGAGCAGGAAATTGTCCAGCCGCTGGCCGTCGCGGTCATCGCTGACCCGAACGGTGCGGGCGGTCGGGCGGTCCGGAGCAGCTTCTGACATGAATATATGAACGATGGATGGGCGTGCGGGCCGCCAGCATGACGGTTTTCCGCGGCAGCGTCTGCACTGCCGGTGCGACAGGTTTATCTGATACACTCGCCGTGCGAAGCAAGCCACTGAATTTCCGCGGATTTTGCGGGCCGAAAGCCCCGGATCCCGGGTTCGGACGAAGCGCAGCCACTGCCCCCGGGGCAGGTCCCGCCAGCGATCGCCCGACGGAGGCACAGATCGCACGTCGTCCCCGGATGGCGTGGAAGGAACCCAAGTCCCGCCGCCCGCGATCCATTTGCCGGCGGCGGCCAGAGCAACAGACAGGAACAACAACGAGCGCTCCCGCGGCCCGCCGTGGTGTTGCAGCGCTGGACAACTCCAGGCGACGCCTGCGCATTCGCGCGGCCGGCGCCCAGCGGTGACCAGAGGCGAAACGCCCGGCGTTCCGCGCGTGAGCGCGCGCAAGGAACGAACAATGAAGCGCATGCTGATCAATGCGACGCAGGCTGAAGAACTGCGCGTCGCGATCGTCGATGGCCAGAACTTGTACGACATCGACATCGAGCAACCCTCGAAGGAAAACAAGAAGTCCAACATCTACAAGGGCAAGATCACCCGCCTCGAGCCCTCTCTGGAAGCCGCGTTCGTCGATTACGGCGCCGAGCGCCACGGCTTCCTCCCGCTGAAGGAAATCTCCCGCGACTACTTCCAGTCCGGGGTCGACCACAACAAGGCCAACATCAAGGAGCTCCTGCGCGAAGGCCAGGAAGTGGTGGTGCAGGTCGACAAGGAGGAGCGCGGCAACAAGGGTGCGGCGCTGACCACCTTCATCTCGCTGGCCGGCCGCTACATGGTGCTGATGCCGAATTCGCCGAGCGCCGGCGGGGTCTCGCGCCGCATCGAGGGCGATGACCGCGCCGAACTCAAGCGCGCGATGGACGCGCTCGAGATCCCGGACGGCATGGGCGTGATCATCCGCACCGCCGGCGTTGGCCGTGACGCCGAGGAGCTGCAGTGGGACCTCGACTACCTGCTGTCGATCTGGAAGGCGATCGCCGAGGCCGCGCTGTCCAAGCCCTCCCCGTTCCTGATCTACCAGGAATCGCGACTGATCGTGCGCGCGCTGCGTGACTACATGCGCGCCGACATCGGCGAGATCCTCGTCGACACGCCGGAGATGTACGAGGAAGCACGTGACTTCGTCTCGATGGTGATGCCGCACAACCTGCGCAAGCTCAAGCACTACACCGACGACACCCCGCTGTTCAACCGTTTCCAGATCGAATCGCAGATCGAGAGCGCGTATGAGCGCGAGGTGCGCCTGCCCTCCGGCGGCGCGCTGGTGATCGACCAGACCGAGGCGCTGACCGCGATCGACGTCAACTCCGCGCGCGCGACCCGCGGCGGCGACATCGAGGAAACCGCGTTCAACACCAACCTGGAGGCGGCCGAGGAAGTGGCCCGCCAGCTGCGCCTGCGCGACCTCGGCGGCCTAGTGGTGATCGACTTCATCGACATGTCCTCGAACAAGCACCAGCGCGAAGTCGAGAACCGCCTGCAGAACTCCCTGAAGTACGACCGCGCGCGCGTGCAGATCGGCCGCATCTCGCGCTTCGGGCTGATGGAGATGTCGCGCCAGCGGCTGCGCCCATCGCTGGGCGAGGCCAGCCAGATCGTCTGCCCGCGCTGCGAGGGCCACGGCCGCATGCGCAGCGTGGAATCGCTGTCGCTGTCGATCATCCGCGTCGCCGAGGAGCACGCGATGAAGGACAACACCGGCCAGGTGCTGGTGCAGGCGCCGGTGGAGATCGCCAACTTCCTGCTCAACGAGAAGCGCGTGGCGCTGTCGGAGATCGAGCGCCGCCACGACGCGCCGGTGGTGATCGTCGCCGACGAGCAGTTGCACACCCCGCATTACGAAGTCACCCGGATCCGCGAGAACGAACTGGGCGAGGAGACCTCGCGCCCCAGCTACCAGCGCGGCACCCCGCGCAAGCTGCCAACCCATGCGCTGAGCAAGGCGCATCTCAACATCCCGGACGTGCCGGCGGTGCGCAACGTCAAGCCGACCCAGCCCGCGCCGGTGCGCGCGCCGCGCGAGGAGGCGCCGGCCCCGCAGCCGGCCCCCGTGCAACAGCCCGCGCCGCGCTTCAGCCAGGGCGCGGCCAAACCGAAGGCGGGCTTCCTGTCCAAGGTGATGCAGTTCTTCGCCGGCGCGCCGGCCGGCGAGCTGGCGGCCAATCCCGCTCCCGCCAGCGGCGAGCGGAGCGAAGCACGTGGCGACCGCCAGCGTCGCCGCGACGGGCAGAACAACGGATCACGCGGCAAGGGTGCCACGCGCGAAGAGCAGCGCAACACGCGCGGTGGCAAGCAGCAGAAGCAGGAAGGCCGGGCGCAACAGGGAGAGCCCCGCGGTGAGGCGGCCGGAAAGCCGAAGCAGGACAAGCCACGACGCGAGCGTAGCGCGCAGCCGAACGGCAAGGATGTCTCCGCAGCGACCACCGAACCGCGCAACGACACCACGCCGACCGCGACGCCCGACAAGGAACCGCGCAGCCGGAGCCGTGGACGCCGCGGGCGCGACGCGGCTGCCGATGTCGAAGCCAGCGCCAGCCCGACACCCGCCACCGAAGCTGCTGTTGCCACTGCTGCCGCTGCGGCCGTGACCGCCGCCGAGGCCGCCAGCGAGGCGACCGAGTCCGCGCAGGTCGTGCCCACGCCTGCCGAGGTGGGTTCGGAGACCGCGCCTGAAGCTGGCAACACCGACGGCGAAGCCAATGCCGAGGGCACGCGCCGCCGCCGCGGTCGTCGCGGGGGGCGTCGTCGTCGCCGCAATGGTGCCGGTGAAGCGGATATCGACGTGCAATCCGATACCGAGCTATCGGGCGAAGACGAAGAGGCGACCCCTGCCGCACAGGGGAACCAGCCCGAGTTCGACTTCGAGGTGGCCGAGCCGGCCGAAGCACAGGCTCCGACGCCCATCGAAGCAAGCGCCTCGGCCACGGAAGCCCCCACCGGGAAAGCCACCGAAGAGGTGCCTTCCCCCGCCGCCGAGGCAGGGGAGCGTCTGGGGCATATCGAGGCAACGTCGGCGTCTGAACAGGAGAGTGTGCCAGCGGCAGCGAGCTCCAACACCGGTAGCGGGCTGACCACGGCTGCTGCGCGCGATCCACGCACGTCGGCGTCCACCGCGCGTCCGGCGCTGCCATTGTCGGCAGCCATCGCGGTGTCACTGGCGGAAAGCGTCTACCGTGCTCCCGCCGTCGTCAATGCCGCACCGCGCATCGATGATCCGGCCGCGGCGAAGGAAACGGTGCCAGCGCCTGAATCCGCCACGGAGGCCCCCTCTCCCGGCATGCCTGCTGCTACGGATAGCGACGCACCAGGCGTGGCCACGCCCATCGCCAGCGACGCGCCGCCAGGCCTTGATGTACCGGAGGCGCATGGCCCCGATGGCGATGCCGCGGCGATCAACGCGCCGGAGGCCGCCGATCCGCTTGCGCAGGCCAACGCAGCCACGCTGGCCGAGGCTGATCCCGACGAGGCATTGGCGGATGAAGTCCTTCCTGCCACCGGCGAAGAGGCTGGCGGGGATCGCCCCGCCTGACAGTCGGCACGCCGCGCGCGCTCAGACGGTCCGCGCGGCGTCGACCAGCCCGTACTGGCCTGCCAATCGCGCCAGCGCGATGTTGTCACGGACGCCGAGTTTCTCGAACAGACGGGACTTGTGCGTATTGATCGTCTTGGCACTCAGGCTGAGCCTGCGCGCGATGTCATCCTGCCGCAGGCCCTGTACCAGCAGCATCGCCACTTCCAGCTCCCGTGGCGACAGCGCATCGAAAGGCGAACCGTCGCCATCGACGTTCGACAGCGCCATGGCCTGCGCGATGCTGCTCCCAAGATAACGCCGACCGCGCGCAACCTCGCGCACCGCACGCACCAGTTCGCCTGCGTCACCGCCCTTACCCAGGTACCCGCTGGCGCCCGCATCGATCAGCCGCTTGGGCAATGGGCCGTCCTCCAGCACGGAAACCACGACCACCTTGCTGCTGCGGCTGACACGCTCGGTGATCTCCAACCCGCTGATTCCTGGCAGGTGCAGGTCACAGAGAACGACGTCGGGCTTGAGCCTGCGGATCTCCGGCAGCGCCACTTCACCGCTGTCAGCCTCGCCGACGATCTGCATGTCGACCTGTTGCTCCAGGATCAGCTTCATGCCGGTGCGGACCAGCGCATGGTCATCGACCAT
>JAEXBT010000139.1 GCA_023393895.1 Pseudomonadota bacterium | reverse complement strand
TGGCGCGCCGCGGCGCGCCCTCGGGCCAGTGTACGCCGCGCGCGCGAAGCGCGGCAATCACCTCGCGGTTATGCGGCTGGGCGAAGAAATGCGCGATGTGCGCCGCGACCACCGGCCCGACATCGGGCACCTCCAGCAGGCTCGCCTCATCAGCGGCCATCAGCGGCTCGAGCGCACCGAAGTGGCGGGCCAGCGTCTTGGCGGTGGATTCTCCGACATCCTTGATGCCGAGCGCGAACAGCAGGCGCTCGAGCGTGGTCGTGCGGCTGGCATCGATCGCGTTGATCAGGTTGTGGGCCCACTTGTCGGCGACCTTGCCGGGCTTCGCGGTCGCGGGGGTGGTGCCATCGCGTGCGTCGGCGCGCTGTTTCATCTCGAGCAGGTCATCGACGCCGAGCGTGTAGAGGTCGGCGACGGTCCGCACGTAACCGAAATCGACCAGCGCTTCGGCGAAGCGCTCACCCAACCCCTCGATGTCCATGGTCCGCCGGCCGGCGAAGTGGAACAGCGCCTGCACCCGCTGCGCCGGACAGAACAGGCCGCCACTGCAGCGCGCGACGACCTCGCCTTGCCCGCGCTCCACCGCCGAGCCGCAGACCGGGCATTCGGCGGGCAGCACGTAAGGCGGATGCAGCGGCTTCCCGCGCGCGTCCAGCGGTCGCGCGGACTCGACCACGCGGACCACCTCGGGGATGACATCGCCGGCGCGGCGCACGATCACCGTGTCGCCGGCGCGCACGTCGAGCCGTGCGACCTGGTCGGCGTTGTGCAGGGTGGCCCGGGTCACGGTGACGCCGCCGACGTGCACCGGCTGCATCAGCGCCCACGGCGTGACCGCGCCGGTGCGCCCGACATTGACCTCGATCGATTCGACGACCGTGGTCGCTTCCTGCGCCGGGAACTTGTGCGCGATCGACCAACGTGGCGCGCGTGACACGAAGCCCATCGCGCGTTGCTGGTCGAAGCGGTCGAGCTTGTAGACCACGCCGTCGATGTCATACGGCAGCGCATCGCGACGTGCGCCGATGTCACGGTAGTAGCCCAGCAGCCCGTCGAGGCCTTGCGCGGTGGCCGCTTCCGGGCTGACCGGCAGGCCGAGTTCGCGCAGCCACTGCAACGTCAGCGAATGCGTCGGTGGCAGCATCGCGCCCTCCACTTCACCCAGCGCGTAGGCGAAGAACGCCAGCGGGCGCTGCGCACTGATCCGGGGATCGAGCTGGCGCAGCGATCCGGCCGCGCCATTGCGCGGGTTGGCCAAGGTCTTCTGCCCGTTCGCCAGCGCCCAAGCGTTGTAGCGCTCGAACGCCGCGCGCGGCATCACCACCTCGCCACGCACCTCCAGCACCGCCGGTGCCGCGCCGCGCAGCCGCAGCGGGATCGACTTCACCGTGCGCAGGTTGGCGGTGACGTCCTCCCCGGTCGCACCGTCGCCGCGGGTCGCGCCACGCACGAACAGGCCGTCCTCGTAACGCAGGCTGATCGCCAGGCCATCCAGCTTGGGCTCGACCGAGAACATGGGCGTCGCATCGCCGGTCTCCTTCTCGATGCGGGCAACGAACTCGCCCACCTCCTCGTCGCTGAAGGCATTGGCCAATGACAGCATCGGGACCGCGTGGACGACGCTGGCAAACTTCGACGAAGGCGCATCACCGACCCGCTGGCTGGGCGAATCCTGGGTAACGAATTCGGGATGCGCCGACTCCAGCGCCAGCAACTGCTGCATCAACGCGTCGTAATCGGCATCGCTGATGTCCGGGTCATCCAGCACGTGGTAGCGATGGTTGGCCTCGCGGATGCGGGCGACGAGCGCGGCGTGCTGCTGTGCGGGATCGGTCATGCCGGCATTATTGCCGACCGGCCTATCCCGCCGGGTGCCCTCAGTCCACCTTCATCAGCAACGCAGTGGCGGCGGCGGCGATCCAGTCGCTGTCCTGCGCGGATACCCCGGGCACGATGCGCACGGTACCGGCGCCGAGCACGTCCACATGCGCCAGCAGGCGCCCGCCGCGGCTCAGGCGATAGGCGACCGGCGTGCCCATCGGCATCGATACGCCATCAATGCGGCGCGTGCTGGCGATGTCGATGCGCCCGTCCGGCGCGTCGAGGTTGCCGACGATGTCCCAGCCCTTGTGCCAGAGCGTCAGTGCGCCGAGCGGCGCGGCATCCGCGGCGGCATCGGAAGGCCAGATGTCACAGACCAGCGCCGGGATGTCCCGCAGGTCGCCGATGTCGGCATGGACCTGGCCGGCCTTGAGCCGCAGGAACCACAAGCTGCTGCCGCATCCCACGCCCAGCACCGGCGTGGCTTCGCGCTCGAGCTGGAAGCCGAAACGCCGCGATTCCTTGCCGAAGCCGAGATGACGACCGCTCAGGGCCCAGCGGTTGGCACCCCCGGAGCCCTGCGCAACCGGCGTGTGGTACGGGCCGAAGCCGACCTTCGCGCCCGGATAGCGCATCTGGTGGCCATTGACCGCCCATGCCTCGGTGCCTGCCGGCAGGTCATCGGGCAGTTCGCTCAGCGCCGGCGTGATCCGGCAGGCCGACAGCAGGACCGCGAACAGCACCACACCCGCGACTGGCACATTCTTCATCGCACGCTCTCCGGTTGGATGGCGCGATGTTATGCACGCGCCAACGCATTCCGGAAGGAGGGGCAACGCCACCGATTCAGCCGCCGGCAGGCTTGCGGGTGCGCGTGGCTCAGCTGGCGCTGGGCAGTCCGACCCGGCGGTCACCGAAGTGGATCAGGCCCTCGGCCAGCAGCATCGCGAAGCCCCAGTACAGCAGGTGCAGGCCGAGCGCGAAATCCACGCCTTCGGCCCCCATCGCGCGATGGACAAGGAAGGTCGCGATCAGGCCCAGCACACCGCTGCCGATCTGCACCCATTCCTCGTTGCGCATCCTGCCGATCAGCGCGACCAAAGAGGCCAGCAGGCCGACGATCGCGCAGGCATACAGCAGCAAGGAAAGGCCGCCGGTCTCGCCGATGCGCAGGCTGATGGCGCCGCGCGATGCAATCGGGATCAGGCAGCCTCCGAGCGCGGCAATGCCGCCCACCACTCCGACGACGTTCTCGAGCTTCATTGCGGCCTCCTTGGGCTTCTTGGGTCGGGCGAACCTTAGCGCTTACCAGCGTCCCTGCCGCGTCAACGGCGGAGCCTCGCGCTGGCGGTCGTAGGCGCGCAGTTCGTCGCGGATGTGGGCGATGCGCTGGCGACCGAGCGCATTGCGCTCCTCGTCCAGCACGATGCCGTCGAGCAGTTCGGCCATCCGTTGCGCGGTCGGCAGCATGGTGTCCCAGGCCTCGAGCGCGGGCACGGGCGCGGGCAGCGTCAGGAAGAAGGCGATCGCCGGCGTTTCCAGCGTGCCGAGCGTGGCCATGTCGAAGCTGCCGGGCTTGAGGATGTTGGCGACCGAGAAGATCGGGCCGGCCTCGGGCTTGCGGTCGATCAGCCGGTGGAACACGTTCACGTGCCCGAACACCAGCCCGGCCTTCTCCGCGGCGACCAGGATGTCGGGGCCATGCAGGGTCTGCCCGGCGCGCGCGGCGACGAACAGCGACACGATCCTGTCGAAGTTGTCGTCCACCCGCTTGCCGAGTTCGCCGCCGGCTGCGGTTTCCTCCAGCCCCAGTTCGGCCTGGTGCGCGACTTCCCCCGCCTCGCCCTCGCCATCGAGTTCGGCGCGGATTTCATCCCCAAGCGTCGGCTCCGTGCGCTCGCCGCGTGCGTCGACACGGCGCCCCTGTCCCGGCTTCTTCGGACGACGGCTGGCCCAGTAGATGCCCGCCATCAGGATCAGGCCTGCAACGAGGATGCCGAGGCGGAAGAGATTGGTGTCGGACATGTTTCGGTTCCCGATCGGTTACGCGGCGCCGACCATGCGCGTCGCTTCGGCAAGGTCCACGGAAACGAGGCGGCTGACGCCCGGTTCCCGCATGGTAACGCCCGAAAGCTGCTCGGCGGCTTCCATCGTCGCCTTGTTATGGGTGACGAACAGGAACTGCACCGCTTCGCTCATCTCCTTTACCATCGCGGTGAAGCGGCCGACGTTGGCTTCATCCAGCGGCGCATCGACCTCGTCCAGCAGGCAGAACGGCGCGGGATTGAGCTGGAAGATGGCGAACACCAGCGCCACCGCGGTCATCGCCTTTTCGCCGCCCGAGAGCAGCGAGATGTTCGACACGCGTTTGCCCGGAGGGCGCGCCATGATCGCGACACCTGTGTCGAGCAGGTCATCGCCAGTGAGTTCCAGATAGGCGTGGCCGCCACCGAACAGCCTTGGATAGAGTTCCTGCACGCCGGCATTGACGCGGTCGAAGGTGTCCCTGAAGCGGCCGCGGGTCTCGCGGTCGATCTTCCGGATCGCTTCTTCCAGCGTCTCGAGCGCGGTGGTGAGGTCGGCGTCCTGTGCGTCGAGGTATTTCTTGCGTTCCTCGGCCTCGGCGTGCTCGGCGATGGCCGCGAGATTGACCGGCTCCAGCCGGCGCAGGCGCGCATCGAACTCGACCACCGCACGCTCCCAGCCGGCCACGTCCGCGC
>JAEXBT010000032.1 GCA_023393895.1 Pseudomonadota bacterium | reverse complement strand
GCCACACGCTGCGGCACTCATTCGCCACCCACCTGCTGGAATCCGGGCACGACATCCGCACGGTGCAGGAACTGCTCGGCCACAAGGATCTCTCGACCACTCAGATCTACACGCACGTGCTCGGGCGTGGGGCAGGCGGCGTCTTCAGTCCGCTCGATCGGATCTGACCAACGCGCCGCTCAGGTGGAGATCGACAGCAGCGCGAACAGGCTGCGGGCTACCTGCATTCGCGATGTCGCATCGGGCAGGTCAAGGCCGGTCAGGCGCAGCTTGTCACCACCGTCCATCTGGTACCGCTTGGGCTGGCTCTGAATCATGCGGATGATTGCCATCGGGTCGATCTGCGGCTGCGGCACGAACTGCACGCGCCCGCTCTTCTCGCCGATTTCCAGTTTTCGGATGCCCAGTCGCTGGGCTTCCAGCTTGAGTTCCGCGATGGCGAACAGGTTCTTTGTCGGTTCCGGCAGCAGGCCGAAGCGGTCGATCATCTCCACCTGCAGCTCGCGGAGCGCCTCGGTGTCGCGGGCGGCGCTGATGCGCTTGTACAGCGTCAGCCGCGTGTGGACGTCCGGCAGGTAGTCCTCGGGGATCAGCGCGGGCACGTGCAGTTCCACCTCGGCGCCGCGATGCGCGTCGCCGTCGACATCCGGCAGCTTGCCCTGCTTGATCGACTTGACCGCACGTTCGAGCAGCTCGGTGTAGAGGGAGAAACCGACTTCGGCCATCTGCCCGCTCTGTTCCTCGCCGAGCAGTTCGCCGGCGCCGCGGATCTCCAGATCGTGGGTGGCCAACGTGAACCCTGCGCCGAGTTCATCCATCGAGCTGATCGCATCCAGCCGCTTGCGCGCATCGGCGGTGATCGAACGCCGGTCGGGGGTAACGAGGTAGGCGTAGGCGCGGTGGTGCGATCGGCCCACGCGTCCGCGCAGTTGGTGCAGCTGCGCCAGGCCGAACTTGTCTGCCCGGTTGATGATGATGGTGTTGGCGTTGGGGATGTCGATGCCGGATTCGATGATGGTCGAGGCCAGCAGCACGTTGTGGCGCTGGCGGTGGAAGTCGAGCATCACCTGTTCCAGCTCGCGTTCGGGCATCTGGCCGTGGGCGATGCCGATGCGCGCCTCAGGCACCATCTCTTCCAGTTCGCGCTTCATCCGGCCGATGCTTTCGACATCGTTGTGGAGGAAATAGAGCTGGCCGCCGCGCGAGAGCTCGCGCTGGAAGGCCTCGCGCAGCAGGGCGCCGTCCCATGGGGTGACGAAGGTCTGCACAGCGAGCCGGTTGGCCGGCGGCGTGGCGATGATCGAGAGGTCGCGCAGGCCGGCCATGGCCATGTTGAGCGTGCGCGGGATCGGCGTGGCGGTGAGCGTGAGCAAGTGGACGTTGGCGCGTAGCGCCTTCAGCGCTTCCTTGTGGCGCACGCCGAAGCGCTGCTCCTCGTCGACGATGACCAGGCCGAGGTCCTTGAAGCGCACGTCCGGCTGCAGCAGCTTGTGGGTGCCGACGATGACGTCGATCTCGCCACGCGCCACCTTTTCCAATGCCGCGTCGGTGTCCTTCTTCGACTTGAAGCGCGAGAGCACTTCGACGCGGATCGGCCAGTCGGCGAAGCGGTCGCGGAAGTTGCGGTAATGCTGTTCGGCCAGCAGCGTGGTCGGCACCAGCACCGCGACCTGCTTGCTGGCGGTGGTGGCCACGAAAGCCGCGCGCACGGCGACCTCGGTCTTGCCGAAGCCGACATCACCGCAGACCACCCGATCCATCGGCTGGCTGGAGGCGAGGTCACGGATGACGGCCTCGATCGCGGCGTGCTGGTCCGGCGTTTCCTCGAACGGGAAGCTGGCGGCGAAGGGCTCGTACATCGCGCGGTCGACCTCGAGCGCAATGCCGGCGCGGGCGCGGCGCTTGGCCTGGATCTCGAGCAGTTCGGCGGCGACATCGCGGACCTTCTCGGCCGCCTTCTTCTTCGCCTTGGTCCACTGCTCGCCGCCGAGCGAGTGCAGCGGCGCGGTTTCAGGCGATGCGCCGGAGTAGCGCGACACCAAGTGCAGTTGCGCGACCGGCACGTAGAGGCGGTCGCCCTTGGCGTACTCGATGTCGAGGTATTCACCCTTCTCGCCGCCGGCCTCCAGCGTGATCAGCCCGCGGTAGCGGCCGACGCCGTGGTCCTCATGGACGATTGGCGCGCCTTCGGTGAGTTCACCGAGGTCGCGGATGATCGCTTCCGGTTCGCGACCAGCGCGCCTGCGGCGCCGCGGTTGCGATGCGCGCTCGGGATAGAGCTGGCGTTCGGTGAGGAAGGCGCGTGGCGGCGATTCCAGCGCGAAGCCATCCTCGAGCGGCGCCACGGTGATCCCGAAGCGCGATGCCACGGCCTCGTGCAGCGAACCGAGCGCCTGCGGCCGGAGGTCAGCGGCGGCCAGCACTTCCAGCAGCGCCTCGCGGCGGCCAGCCGATTCGGCGGCGATCACCACCTCACCTTCATAGCTGCGCAGGAACGCCTTCAGCGACGATGCGGGCTCGACATGGTGCTCTGTCAGCGGCAGGTTCGGCACCGGCTGCACGGCGAGGGCATGGGCTTCCTCGTGGCGCGGGTGTTCGCGGTCGATGACCTCGATCCGGCGGCCTTCGTTCAGCCGCTCGCGCAGCGCCACCGGCGTGAGATAGAGGGCCTCGGGCGGCAGCAGCGGGCGTTCGGCATCGTGACGGCGCTGTTCATGGCGTTCGCCGGTCTGGGTCCAGAAGCGGTCGGCGGCCACGCCCACGCCATCGGCCAGCAGGGGCAGGGTGCCGTCAGGCAGATAATCGAAGAGGGTGGAGGTGCGTTCGCCGTCGCGGCGCGGTTCGAAGAACAGCGGCAGCCAGGCCTCGATGCCGGCCGGCGCCAGGCCGTTTTTCAGGTCCTGGTAGAGCGTCGAGCGGCGGGTATCGATGCCGAAGTCCTCGCGCAGCGCGGTCAGCGCCCGTTCGCGCGAAGTCTCGTCCATCGGCACCTCGCGGCCCGGCAGCAGCTGCACGGCCTCGACCCTGTCGCCGGAGCGTTGGCTTTCCGGGTCGAAGGCGCGGATGGAGTCGATCTCGTCGTCGAACAGCTCGATGCGATAGGGCGTCACGGTGCCCATCGGATAGACATCAAGCAGGCCGCCACGCACGGCGAAATCGCCCGGATCGAGCACCTGCGGCACATTGCGGTAGCCGGCCGATTCAAGCCGGCGCTTTTCGGCGTCGAGGTCGAGGCGGGCGCCGACGCGGTAGTCGAAGCTGCCCCCGACCACGTGTGAAACCGGCGCAAGTCGCTGCAACAGCGTTTGCACCGGCACGATGACGATGCCGCGACGGAGCGCTGGAAGGCCGTGGAGCGTGGCAAGCCGCTGCGAAACAATGTCCGGGTGCGGGCTGAAACTGTCGTAGGGCAGGGTTTCCCAGTCGGGGAACGGCAGCAGAGGCAGGTCGGCATCGCCGGCGAGCAGGGTACGCAGATCGGCTTCGAGCTGGTGTGCCTGCTGGGTGTCGGCGGTGACCGCCAGCAGTGGCGCATCGTGCGCGCGGGCGGCTTCGGCGATCGCCCAGGCCAGTGCGGAGCGGCTGGCAGGCGCGCGCCACCACGCGCGGGCGTGGCCTGCGCGGGGAAGCAGGGTGCGGAAATCGGGGGGGGGCGACATGGACCGCGCAGTTTACCCGGTCGTGCGGGTCAGGCCGCGGTGTCGTCCTCGTCCGAGTGCTTCTCGCGCAGGTCCAGCATCACCCGGATCAGGCCGGGGCTGTCTTGGTCGCGCTGGCGCACGAAGCCCAGCGACTCGCACAGCGAGAGCATCGGGTGGTTCTGGTCGAAGACGTCGCCGTACAGGCGCTCAACCTTCTGCCCGCGTGCCCAGCGCACCAGCCGCAGCATGAGGTGGCGGCCCAGGCCCATCGCCCGGATGTACTTGCTGACCAGGATCGAATATTCGGCGTCACGGGTGCCATCGATCAGGAACACGCGGCCGACCGCACCCACCAGCGCCTCGCCGGCCGGGTAGGGCTCGGCGGCGACCAGCGCGAACTCGGTGCGCGGGTCGGGATGGGTGAGGCGATGGACTTCATCGTCGGTCAGGCCCTTGATCGAATGCAGGTAGCGGTTGCGGATCTCGTCGGGCTCGAGCAGGGAGAACGAGGCCTGGATCGGCGCCGCATCCTCAGGCCGGATCGGACGGATCAGGACCTCGCGGCCGTTGGCGAGCCGGAGCGATTCGTGCCAGGGGGGGAGTCGATTGCGGGCAGCCATCCATTTATCCTGCCACGACTTCCGTGAACAGCTCGTTGCGCATGAATGCAGCCAGACTGAGGACGCTGGTGGCCGGATGGTCCGGTGTCAGCGAGGACCTGAAATGGGGCTGCGACATGGTCTGGTCGGTGGGCGGCAAGATGTTCTGCGTGATCGGCGAGGACAGCCAAGGCGGGCCGAGCTTCAAGGTCCCCGACGCCGATTTCCTGGCCATGACCGACCGGCCGGGCATCGTCCCCGCGCCCTACCTCGCGCGCGCCCACTGGGTCCTGCTGGAGGATCCGAAAGCCTTGCCGGACAAGGAGTTGCGGGCGGCGCTGCGGACCAGCTACGAGCTGGTGCGGGCGAAGCTGCCGAAGAAGGTACAGCGCGAACTGGCCGCGGCCGAACCCGCAGGCTGAATTGCCTGCGCTCAGTGCGCGGCGGCGGCGGGAGTGCCGCGCATCCGGCGGATGCCGGTGACCACCGCGACGATGATCGCGCCGGCCACGATGCCGAATGCGGCGTTGAACAGGTTGCTCCACAGCCAGCCCGGCGGAATGCTCGCCACCTTCTCCACGAAGTGGTGCAGGAACGGCAGGCCATGGACGAGGATGCCGCCACCGACCAGGAACATCGCGGCGGTGCCCGCGATCGACAGGAACTTCATGAAGCGCGGCGCGAACCACAGGATGCCGCGGCCGATGGCCTGGCCAGCCTCACTGCCGGTGCGGGTCAGGTGCACGCCGAGGTCATCAAGCTTGACGATGCCGCCCACCAGCCCGTAGACGCCGACGGTCATGATCGCCGCGATCGCCGCCAGCACCGCCAATTGGGTCATGAAGGGCGCATCGGCCACGGTACCGAGCGAGATGACGATGATCTCCGCCGAGAGGATGAAGTCGGTGCGGATCGCGCCCTTGATCTTGTCCTTCTCGAATTGGACCATGTCGACGCTCTCGTCGGACAGCGCGTTGAGCAGGCGTTCGTTCTCGGCCTCCTTGTCGCCGTGCAGCCACTTGTGCGCGAGTTTCTCCACGCCCTCGTAGCAGAGGAAGGCGCCGCCCAGCATCAGCAGCGGGGTGATCAGCGGGATGTTGATGCCCTGCGCATGCAGCCAGCGCTCCAGCGCGGCGATGGCGAGTGCCGCCGGCACCAGGATCACCTTGTTGACCATCGATCCCTTGGCCACCGCCCAGACCACCGGCAGTTCGCGGTCGGTCTTGACGCCCTGCACCTGCTGGGCATTGAGCGCGAGGTCGTCGCCGAGCACGCCGGCGGTCTTCTTCGCCGCCACCTTGGTCATGACCGAAACGTCGTCGAGGATCGTGGCGATGTCGTCGAACAGGGCGAAGAAGCTGGAAGGCATGGGCTGAGGCGCCGGCAGGGGACGGCGGATTCTCGCACAGGCCCGCGCGATGGCCGCGTGCAGCCTGACGAGCGCCTGTCAGGCCGGCGCGCGCAGCCAGTCGATGCCGGCGCGGCCCCGGCCGTCCTCGCCCAGCGCGGTGGCGAGCGCCGCGATGGCCGGCTTGAGCCGTGCATCCAGCTGCCAGGGCGCGTTCCAGACGATCAGGCCGCTGCCGTTCATCCGCAGCGGCGAGTCGTCCGGTCGCACCAGCAGTTCGATGCGCAGGGCCGACTTCGCCGGCAGGTGGGTGGCCTTGCGCGCCATCGGCGCCAGCTTGCGCGCTTCCTTGATCGGGTACCAGAGTGCGAAGCAGCCCTGCGGCCAGCGGGTGAGCGCGTCGCGCAGCGCTGCGAAGGCGGCATCGAACTCTGCCAGTTGCACTTCATAGGGCGGATCGATCAGCACCAGCCCGCGGTTGAGCCGGTTGGTGCCGTCGCGCGGCGGCAGCAGCGCCTTCATCGCCGCATAGCCATCGCGCGGATGCACGGCCAGGCGCGGCTCGCCGGCGAAGTTTGCCCTCAGCGCGACGGCCTCCTCCGGCTGCAGTTCACAGGCGGCGATGCGGTCGTCGGCGCGCAGCGCATGGGCGAGCAGCCAGGGCGAACCCGGATAGGCATCATTTCCATGCAGGTCGCGGCAGGCGGCGATCGCGTCGAGGTAGCGGTCGATCGCTGGATGGAGGCCGCGCGCCAGCCGGCCGACGCCGCCTTCGGCCTCGCCGGTGCGCCGGGCTTCCTCGGCCGACAGCCGGTACAGGCCGCGGCCAGCGTGGGTATCGAGCGCGAACAGCGGCGCCGGCTTGACGGTCAGTGCATCGCAGAGCGCCAGCAGCACGACATGCTTGAGCACGTCGGCATGGTTGCCCGCATGGAAGCCGTGGCGATAGTTCATCGCGCCATTCTCGCATCCACTTCGCGCCCGCCACACAAAGCGCCGGCGGCGCGCGGTTAGGATGCGGCCATGCCGACGACCATCCTGATCGCCGAGGACGAAAGCGCCATCGCCCAGACCGTGCTGTACGCGCTGCGCGCCGAGGGCTGGCAGGCGGAACACGTGCTGCTGGGCGGGGAGGTGCTGCCGCGGCTGCGGCGGGGCGGCGTCGACCTGCTGATCCTCGACGTCGGCCTGCCCGATGCCAGCGGCTTCGATGTCTGCCGCGCGCTGCGTGCGGAATCGTCGGTGCCGGTGATCTTCCTGACCGCGCGCGACGGCGAGGTCGACCGCGTGCTCGGGCTGGAGCTGGGGGGGGATGACTATGTCTCCAAGCCGTTCTCGCCGCGCGAGCTGGTGGCACGGGTCCGCGCCCGCCTGCGTCGCGCCGTGCCGGAACAGGCAGGTGGCTGGCGCGTGCACGGACGCTTCGGCATCGACGAGGCCGGCCACCGCGTCCGCTTCGATGAACGCGTGCTGGACCTCACCCGCTACGAATACGGCCTGCTCTCCGCGTTGCTGGCGCGCCCGGGCGCGGTGCTGAGCCGCGCGCAACTGATGGACCGGGTCTGGGAGGATGCGCTCGACAGCGGCGACCGCACCGTCGATACCCACGTCAAGACCGTGCGCGCCAAGCTGCGTGCGATCGACCCCGCCTGCGACCCGATCCGCACGCATCGCGGCATGGGCTATTCGCTGGAGGTCGGTGGCGGATGAGGGTCGGGCTGCGCGTGCTGTTCGGCTACTTCCTGATCGTGGCGCTGGCGGCGGTGCTGCTGGCACAGGTATTCGTCGAGCAGATCAAGCCGGGCGTGCGCCAGGCGATGGAAGACACGCTGATCGACACCGCCAACCTGCTGGCCGAACTCGCCGCCGACGACATGAAGGCAGGGCGGCTGGCCGATGGCCGCTTCGCCGCCGCGGTCGCTGCGACCCAGCGGCGCGACGTCGGCGCCGACATCCACGGCTTCAGCAAGTTGCGCACCGCCTACCGCATCAGCATCACCGACGCGCGCGGCATCGTGCTCTACGACAGCGATGGACGCGATGTCGGCCGTGACAACTCGCGCTGGAACGATGTCGCCCGCACACTGCGGGGGCAATATGGCGCGCGCTCCAGCCCGGAAACGCCGGGCGACGATGGCAGCACGGTGATGCACGTGGCGGCGCCGATCTTCGACAACGGCCGCATCGTCGGCGTGCTGACGGTGGCCAAGCCCAACCGCACCGTCGAGCCCTTCATCACCCGCAGCCAGGCCAAGGTGCGCGATGCCGGCATCGGCCTGCTGGTGGCGGCGCTCGCGGTCGGCGTGCTGGTGGCCTGGTGGCTGTCCAGCCAGTTGGGGCGCCTGCGTCGCTATGCCGATGCGGTGACCCGTGGCGAACGCGCCGCCGTGCCCGAGGCGCATGGCGAGTTCGGCGTGCTTGGCCGCGCGCTGGCGACAATGCGCGAAAAGCTGGAAGGCAAGCAGTACGTGGAGGAGTACGTGCATGCGCTGACCCACGAGCTGAAATCGCCTCAGGCGGCGATCCGCGGCAGTGCCGAGCTGTTGCAGGACGAGGGGGCGAGGATGGATGCCGCCGAGCGCACACGCTTCATCGGGATCATCCATGAGCAGGGCGACCGGCTGGCGCAGATGGTGGACAAGCTGCTGGCGCTGGCGGCGGTGGAGCATCGCCAACGGCTGGATGCCACCGACCGCGTCGCCATCAGCGGCGTGGTGGACGATGCGGTGCGCGACCTTGCCCCACGCGCCGAGGCGCAGCGTGTGCGGCTGCAGGCAACCGCGGTCGATCCGCGGCTGCAGGTGCGAGGGGATGCCTTCCTGCTGCGGCAGGCCCTCGGGAACCTGATCGACAACGCGATCGCGTATTCGCCGGCGGATGCCACCGTGCGCATCGATGCCTCGCGCGAGGGCGAGCGCGTGGTGATCCGTGTCCACGATGCCGGCCCGGGCGTGCCTGGCTATGCACAGGCGCGAGTGTTCGAGCGCTTCTATTCGCTGGCGCGGCCGGACGGCGGCAGCCGCAGCAGCGGGCTCGGCCTGCCGTTCGTGGCCGAAGTCGCCGCACTGCACGGCGGCGAGGCCACGCTAACCAACGGCGAGGAGGGCGGCGCGATCGCCACGCTCGCGTTGCCTGCCGCCTGACCTGCTGCAACCCGTCGCTTCACCGCCACTTCACCGTCGCGGCATCGGCGCCCCACATCCGCATCGCACCCTGCGCGCATCCCGAACGATGCGGAGCATCCGATGAAACTGTGGCTCAAGCTTGCGATGGTGGGCGCGATGACGCTGGCCATCCTGATCCCGCTGATGATGATCTTCGGCGTCATCCAAGAGCGCCAGCGCTACCGCGCCGAGGCGGTCGCCGACATCGCCGCCAGCGTGGGGCAGGCGCAGACGCTCGCCGGCCCGGTGCTGGTGGTGCCCTACAGCGAGACCGTGATCCGTCGCGTCGGCGAGGCCAACGGCAGCGTGCGCGAGGTGGCCGAGACCCGGCAGGGCCGTTGGCGCTTCTTTCCGAAGCAGTTGAAGGTGGATGGCGTGCTGGCGCCGTCGATCCGCAAACGCGGGCTGCACAGGGTGCGCGTGTACGAGTGGAAGGGCGATGTCGCCGCGGACTTCGACGCGCGCATCCCCGCCGATGCGGCATCGACCACGCGCGTGATCGGCCAACCCTTCGTATCCTGGAGCATCACTGACGTGCGCGGACTACGCGGCACGCCGCTGCTGGAGATCGACGGCAGCCGCGTGCAGGCGGCGCAGGGCAGCGGCATCAGCGGGGTCGCGTTGCAGACCGCCCTGCCGGTGGACGCATCGGAGGCGGTGCGCGCGGCGGCTGCGGCGGCTGCGGCGGCCAGCGTGGATGCCGAACGCGCTGGCAGTGGCCTGCACGCGCCGCTTGCCGCGGTGCAGGCCGGACAAGTGCTGAAGCTCTCGACGCGGCTGCAGCTGGCACTCGCGGGCACCGAGCGCTTCGGCGTGCTGCCGCTCGGCGATGCCAACGACATCGGCCTGCGTTCGAGCTGGCCGCATCCAAGCTTCAGCGGCATCCTGCCGCGCCACGACATCGACGCTGCCGGCTTCAAGGCGCGCTGGCAGGTGGACGCACTCGCCACCAATGCGCAGCAGCGCTGGAGCGAGGGCAGCTGGCAGCACGATGGCCGTGACCTGACCCAGGTGGCGCTGGTCGATCCAGTCAATCCCTATCTGATGGCCGAGCGCGCCACCAAGTACGGCGTGCTGTTCGTGGCGCTGACCTTCGCCGGCTTCTTCATGTTCGAGCTGCTGCGGCAGGTGCGCGTGCACCCGATCCAGTACGGGCTGGTCGGTCTCGCGATCGCGATCTTCTTCCTGCTGCTGCTCAGCCTGTCGGAGCACGTGCCGTTCGGCTGGGCCTACTTGGCGGCGGCCGTCGCCTGCATCGGGTTGATCGGTTTCTATCTCAGTGCGGTGCTCGGCGGGTTGGCGCGCGGGCTCGGCTTCGCCGGCATGCTCACCACGCTGTATGCCGCGCTTTACGGCCTGCTGCTGATGGAGGACAACGCGCTCGCAGTCGGTTCCGCGCTGCTGTTCGTGATCCTGGCCGCAATCATGGTCGCCACCCGCAAGGTGGACTGGTACGCGCTCGGCATGGGGCGCGCACCGGCCGCACCGGAGACGCGGACCTGAGCGTGGCAAGCAGCGCCCGCCGTTGCACCGCCGCCTAGAATCGAGGGCATGAGCAGACCAATGGACGATGCGAAGTTTTCACTCGAAATCCTCCACGGCGCCGCCGTCGCGCCAAGGCTGGATGCGCTGGCAAGGTTGCGCATCGCGGTGTTCCGCGAATGGCCCTACCTGTACGAGGGCGACGCCGCCTACGAGGCCGATTACCTGCGCATCTATGCCAAGTCGCCACGCAGCGTTGTGGTGCTGGCGAAGGCAGGCGATGCGGTGGTAGGCGCCTCCACCGGGTTGCCGCTGGCCGATGAGTCGGAGGCCTTCTGTGCGCCGCTCGCGGCGGCAGGCATCGATCCGGCACGGGTGTTCTACTGCGGCGAATCGGTGCTGCTGCCGGCGTATCGGGGTCGCGGCATCGGGCATGCATTCTTCGATGCGCGCGAGACGCATGCACGCGCGCTCGGCGGCTTCGACCTCACCGCATTCGCCGCGGTCGACCGCAGCGACGACGATCCGCGCCGGCCGCCGGGCCATCGCGACAACGCGGCGTTCTGGACAAAGCGCGGCTACGCGCGTCGCGACGACATCCGCATGTCGCTGGGCTGGCCCGAGGCCGGACGCGGCGACATCGACCACACACTGACGTTCTGGCTGCGGCCAATGGAGAAGGCATGATGAAGGTTGCCTGCGCGAAATACCCGATCGATGCCGTCCGTGATTTCACTGGCTTCGCCGAGAAGCAGGCAGCGTTCCTGGGCGAGGCGAAAGCCGCCGGCGCCGGGCTGGCGGTGCTGCCCGAATACCTGTCGCTGGAACTGGCGGCGATGTTCGATGCGGACGTCCGTGGCGACCTGCATGCCTCGCTCGCCGCCACCCAAGCCCTGCATGACGACTTCGTGGTGCTGTTCTCGCGCCTGGCGACGACGCTCGACATGCACGTGAACGCCGGCAGCTTCCTCCTGGACATCGGTGGCAGCCGCTACCGCAACCGCAGCTATCTGTTCGCGCCCGACGGCGGCCACCTGTGGCAGGACAAGTTGCGGCTGACCGGCTTCGAGAAGGCGGCCGGGGTGATCGTGCCGGGCGATGCGCTCAAGGTGTTCGAGGTCGGCGGCGTGCGCGCGGGCATCGCGGTCTGCTACGACAGCGAGTTCCCGCTGCCGGTGCGCGCCCAATGCGAGGCTGGCGCCCGGTTGCTGCTGGTACCGAGTTGCACCGACACCGCCGCGGGCGCTACCCGCGTGCGCGTCGGCTGTCTGGCTCGGGCGCTGGAGAACCGCTGTTTCGTCGCCCAGGCGGTGACCGCGGGCACGGCGTCGTGGTCGCCGGCGCTCGACGTCAACACCGGCGAGGCCGCGTTGATCGCGCCGATGGACGTGGGCCTGCCGGCAGACGGGCTGCTGGCCGAAACCACGGGCGATGCGGGCTGGGCTATCGCGGAGCTCGATTTCGCGGCGCTGGAGGCGAGCCGGGCGCAGGCGCAGGTCGCCAACGACCGCGACTGGGCCTCGCAGTATTTCCCGAGCGTGCAGCGGGCGCGGCTGGTGCAACCGCGAAGCGAGGCGCGCCACGCCGCCTGAACGGCCTGAAGCGCGGCCGCGATCGCATCGACCATGACTGATGGCCTACGGCAGGGGCCGGCCGCATGGCTAGACTCGGACGGATGGGTCACTCGGGGTGGAGCAGATGAAACGGAAGGGATGGACGCTGGCGCTGGCCGCCGGCATTGCGGCATGCGGAATCGTGCAGGCCCAGCAGATCGACCTGGACATGACCGGGCGCATCCGCCAGGAGGCGATGCAGCGCTCGCAGGTGATGGCCACGCTTGATCACCTGACCGACCGCATCGGTCCGCGGCTGACCAATTCGCCTTCTTATGCGCGCGCCAGCGAGTGGACGCGGGGCCGGCTCTCGGAATGGGGGCTGTCGAACGTGCACGAGGAGCAGGTGGACGACCTCGGCCGCGGCTGGGAGTTCCAGAACGCCTCGGTGCTGATGCTCGGCCCGCGCCCGATGCCGCTGCATGCATTGCCGAAGGCTTGGACGCCGGGCACCAATGGCCCGGTCGAGGGAGAAGCGGTCTTCGCCAAGCTCGATTCCAAGGCGGAACTCGACAAGTGGAAGGGCAAGCTGCGCGGCAAGGTGGTGTTCACCGACGCGCTTCGGCCGTACAAGGCGGGCGAACAGGCCGATTTCCACCGCCACGACGACAAGAGCCTGGAAGACCTGATCGCCTTCCCGGTGCCGCGCCAGCGCAGCGATGCCGACCGCGCGAAAGACGCAGTGGCGTTCAAGGAGCGGATGGAATTCGCGCCGCTGCTCAACCAGTTCCTGCTCGACGAGGGCGTGATCGCGACCGTCGGCATCTCCAGCTGGGACAATGGCATCGTGCGCGTCATGGGCGGCGGCTCGCGCAAGGGCACCGAGGCCGATGGCGTCGCGTCGTTCATCATGATCGCCGAGCACTACAACACGGTCATGCGCGCGCTGGATGCCAAGGCGCCGGTGCGCCTGCGGCTCAACTCCGACGCGCGCTTCACCACCTCGACCAACGGCCCCGGCTACAACGTGATCGCCGAGATCCCGGGCACCGGGCCGAAGCGCAACGAGATCGTGATGATCGGCGCGCACCTGGACAGCTGGCATGCCGGTTCCGGCGCCAACGACAATGGTGCCGGCGTGGCGGTGATGATGGAGGCGATGCGCATCCTCAAGGCGGTCGGCGCACGGCCCAACCGCACCATCCGCATCGGCCTGTGGACCGGCGAGGAGCAGGGCCTGCTGGGCTCGCGCTCGCACGTGGAACGGCACTATGCGCGCTATCCGGAGCCGGCCGATCCGGCTGAAAAGGCGCTGCCGGTTTCGATGCGCAGCAACAAGGGCACGCTGCAGAAACTGCCGGGCTATGAGCGCTTCTCGGTCTACTTCAACCTGGATAACGGCAGCGGCAAGATCCGTGGCGTATACGGGCAGGAGAACCTCGCCGCGGCGCCGATCTTCGCGGACTGGCTGAGGCCGTTCAACGACCTGGGCGCCACCATCGTCACGCAGCGCAACACCGGCAGTACCGACCACATCGCCTTCGACGCGGTGGGCCTGCCCGGGTTCCAGTTCGTGCAGGACCGCCTCGACTACTTCAGCAATGTCCATCACACCCACCTGGACGTGCAGGACCATGCCTCGGAGGACGACCTCAAGCAGGCGTCGGCGATCGTGGCGGCCTTCGCCTACAACGCGGCGATGATGAAGGATCGATTTCCGCGCAAGCGATTCGTCGACTGACGATGATGCGGCGGGCCGGGCTCAGGCGAACAGGCTGACGCCCGGCAGCAGCCACAGCGACAACGCGGCAAGCGCGCTGCCGATGGCGGTCGCGGCGAGCACGTCGCTCGGGTAATGAAGGCCCAGCACCACGCGCGAGAGCGCGACGCTGGCGGTGAACGGGATCAGCAGCCAGGCCAGCGCCGGGTAATACGCCAGCGCGACCACGGTGAACGCGACCGCGTGCAGGGTGTGGCCGGAGGGGAAGCTGAACTCGTCAAGCGGCGCCACCCAGGCGCGGAT
>JAEXBT010000174.1 GCA_023393895.1 Pseudomonadota bacterium | reverse complement strand
TGCCGCTGGCCCAGCCCATCAGCTGCGATTCCAGCCGCGCACGCACGTCGGCGACGCCCGCGAGGATCGCCTCGGCCTGCTGCAGCCGGCGCATCGCCTCGCCGAACAACGCCTTCCCGATCATTTCGACCCGCGCTTCAAAGGCCGCGGCATCGCGCATTTCCTCCAGCCCATCCGCGGCAAGTGCGGCAAACGCACCTTCGACAATGTCCTCGCGCAGACCGTCGGCATCGCGCGCGGCAGGCTTGCGGAACGCCTCGGCTTTCGACACCGGCTGGTCGATCGCGGCGTACAGCAGGCCGGTCTTCGGCTGCACCGGCAGCTGCCGCCGCGCCTGCTTCATCCGGTCAGCCAGGGCGATCCGCAACAGACGTCGCACACCCGCCACGTGTCGGCGCGCAGCCACTTCCGCCTGCGCGTGCACCTGCACCGAGACCGCATCGCCATCGTCATGCAGCGCCGGGAAGGCGGGAATGCCGCCATCGCCGACGATCCGACATGGCACGCCATGCTCCGGGAAGCGGGTCAATCCCGCCTGCGCGAGGTCGCGCGCGGTGCGGCCGGCGAAGGCGCGCTGGGCACGGTCGCCGAACTGCGCCCGCAGCGCGTCGATATCGCGCGAGGTCGTGAGCACGTGCCGCCCCGATTCGTCCTGCAACTGCAGGTTGATGCGCAGGTGCGGTTCGATGCCGGATTCGTCGAAATCAGGCGCCGTCACCTCCACGCCGGTCAGGCGCTTGAGGAAGCGCGCGAGCGTCGCCGGCATGGCCTCGGCCTCGGGCTCGCGGTGCGCCTCGGCGAAGGCGCGGGCGAAGTCCGGCGCCGGTACGAAGTTGCGCCGCAACTGTTTCGGCAACGACTTGATCAGCGCCGCGGCCTTGTCCTGCACGAAGCCCGGCGCCAGCCACGACAGCCGCGCGGCATCGAGCGCGTTCAGCAGGTGCAGCGGCACCACCACGGTCATGCCATCGTCCGCCGCGCCGGGCTCGAAGCGGTAACGCACTGCCAGCCGCGCGTCGCCGATCGCGATGTACTGCGGGAAGCGCGCGGCATCGGTTTCGTCCACCACCAGCAGGTCGTCTCGCGTCCACTCGAGCGCCTTGCGCGCATCGGGCGGCAGCGACTTCACGTGCGCATCCAGGGCCTGCACGTTGTGCACCTGCGGTGGCAGTCGGTCCAGGTACCACTGCGCCTGCCAGTCCTCATCCACCACCAGCCCGGCACGCCGCAGCTTGGCTTCCTCTTCCTTCGCCGCCGCCAGCACGTGCCGGTTGCGGGCGAGGAAAGCACTGCGGGTGTTCACTTCGCCGGGCACCAGGCCTTCGCGCACGAAGATCGCACGTGATTCCTCCGGGTACAGCGCGCCGTAATGCACGGGCTTCTTCGGCGCCAGCACCAGCCCGAACAGGCTGATCTGCTCGCTGCCGACCACCCGCCCCTGCGAGCGCGACCAGCGCGGGTCGTGATGCCGGTGCGCCAGCAGATGCGGAAGCTCGGCGATCGCCCAGTCCGGTTCGATCGCGGCATTGGTGATGGCCCAGACCTTCTCGGTGTCGAGCAGGGTGGCCGAGAGCACCCACGGCGGGGGCTTTTTCGCCAACACCGAGCCTGGAAACAGCCGGAAGCGGCGACCGCGCGGGCCTTCGTATTCGCCACGGTCGCCCAGATGACCGACCTGCGTCGGCAGCCCGGCGAGCAACGCGCGATGCAGCTTCGCGTAATCGACGCGCGCGATGCCGGCGTCGTCGGTCGCACCGTCACGTTGCGCGGCGTTTCCAGAATCGATGCGACCGCTCGCCCAGCCCAGCTCCTCGCACTGCAGTTTCAGCTGGCGGTGCAGTTCGCGCCATTCCCGCAGCCGCAGGAAGCCGAGGAAATGCTTCTCCGCCCACTTGCGCAGCTGCGACTGGCTCATCTCCTGGTGGGCGATGCGGAAGGTCTCCCACAGCTTCCAGATGCCGATGAATTCGGATTTCGGATCGGCGAACTGGGCGTGCGTGGAGTCGGCGGCGGCGCGCGCGTCGGCCGGCCGCTCGCGCGGATCCTGGATGCCGAGGAAGCTGGCGATCGCCAGCATCTCGTGCAGCACGCCGTGCTTGTGCGCGGCGATCAGCATGCGCGAAAGCTTCACGTCGACCGGCAGTTTCGCCATCTGCCTGCCGATCGCGGTGAGCTTGCGATCCGAATCGATCGCGCCCAGTTCGCCCAACTGCTGCCAGCCATCGGCGACCGCCCGCGAGTCCGGCGGTTCAAGGAACGGGAACCGCTCGATGTCGCCGAGGCCGATGCTCAGCATCCGCAGGATCACGCCGGCCAGCGCCGACCGGCGGATTTCCGGATCGGTGAACTCCGGTCGCGCGAGGAAATCGGCTTCGGCATACAGGCGGATGCAGACGCCATCGGCCACGCGCCCGCAGCGACCGGCGCGCTGGTTGGCGCTGGCCTGCGACACCGCCTCGATGTGCAGGCGGTCGAGCTTCTGCCGCGGGCTGTAGCGCTTGACCCGCGCGAGCCCCGGATCGACCACGTAGCGGATGCGCGGCACGGTGAGCGAGGTCTCGGCGACGTTGGTGGCCAGCACGATGCGGCGCTTCGTGCCCGGGACGAACACCTTGTCCTGATC
>JAEXBT010000009.1 GCA_023393895.1 Pseudomonadota bacterium | reverse complement strand
AAGGTCGGCCGCATGGTCGGTGAGCGCGTGGCCCGCCGCATGGGCCGTTCGCTGCTGGAACTGGGCGGCAACAACGCGATCATCGTGGATGAGAGCGCGGACCTGAAGCTGGCGATTCCCGCGATCGTCTTCGGTGCGGTCGGCACCTGCGGCCAGCGCTGCACCACCACGCGCCGGCTGTTCGTGCACGAAGCCATCTACGACACCGTGCTGGAGAAGCTCATCGCCGCCTATCGGCAGGTGGAAGGCAAGATCGGCGACCCGACCGACCCGAAGAACCTGGTCGGCCCGCTCAACTCCAGCGACGCGGTCGAGGAGTTCCGCGCCACCATCGAACGCGCGCACTATCTGGGAGGGAAGATCGAGATCGGCGGCAACGTGATGGATGGCATGGGGGGCTTCTTCGTGACCCCGGCGATCGTCACCGGGCTGTCGAATGACGCCGAGGTGGTGCAGAAGGAAACCTTCGCGCCGATCCTGTACGTCATGAAATACAGCGAGCTGGACGACGCCATCGCCATGCAGAACGCGGTGCCGCAGGGCCTGTCCTCGGCGATCTTCACCACCAACCTGAAGCGCGCCGAGCAGTTTCTCGCGGCCTGGGGCTCGGACTGCGGCATCGCCAACGTCAACATCGGCACCTCGGGCGCGGAGATCGGCGGTGCGTTCGGTGGCGAGAAGGAAACCGGCGGCGGCCGCGAATCCGGCTCCGATGCGTGGAAGGCCTACATGCGCAGGCAGACCAACACCATCAACTATTCCGACGCGTTGCCGCTGGCGCAGGGCATCAAGTTCGACCTCTGATCCGCCAGGCCGCCGCTGCCGATGTATCCCCTGTTCAAGCCGCTGCTGTTCGCCAGTGACGCCGAGCGCGCGCACGGTCTGGCCCTGCAGGGTCTCGACATGGCGCAGCGGCTCGAGCTTGCGCGGCTGCTCTCGCAGCCGGCGCAGCCGTTCCCGACCAAGCTGCTCGGCCTGACCTTCCCCAATCCGGTCGGGCTGGCCGCGGGCCTCGACAAGGATGGCGAGCACATCGCCGGGCTGTTCGCGCTGGGCTTCGGTTTCGTCGAGGTCGGCACGGTTACGCCACGGCCGCAGGAAGGCAATCCGCGACCGCGCCTGTTCCGCATCAGCGAGCATCGCGCGATCATCAACCGGATGGGGTTCAACAACGCCGGCGTGGATGCACTGGTGCGCAATATCGACGCGCTGGCGTCGCGGCCGGGCATCCTCGGCATCAACATCGGCAAGAACAAGGACACGCCGAATCCTGACGCGGCGCGCGACTACCTGCATTGCCTGGAGCGCGTGTATCCGCACGCCGACTACGTGGTGGTGAACATCTCCTCGCCGAACACCGCCGGGTTGCGCGAGCTGCAGGAGGAGCAGCAGCTCCGGGCGCTCATCGGCGCGCTTCGCGACGGCCAGGAGAAGCTCGCCGCGCGCCACGCACGACGCGTGCCCCTGCTGGTCAAGGTCTCGCCCGACCTCAGCGACGAGGATGTCGATGCCGCAAGCCGCGTGCTCTCCGACCTCGCCGTCGATGGCGTGATCGCCACCAACACCACGGTCAGCCGCGTGGCGATCAGCCAGCATCCGCTGGCCCAGGAGACGGGCGGGCTGTCCGGCGCGCCGCTGCTCGGACGTTCCACCGCCACCCTGCGCCGGTTGCGCACGCGCCTGCCGGAATCGATGCCGCTGATCGGCGTCGGCGGCATCCTCTCCGGGGCCGATGCCGTGGCCAAGACCTCGGCCGGTGCGCAGCTTGTGCAGCTCTACAGTGGCCTGATCTACCGCGGCCCCAGGCTGATCGGCGAGTGCGTCGAGGCGATCCGGCGGCGCAAGGAAGCCCCGAGTTCGGGCCTGCGGTCGCCTCATGCCTGAGCCGGCCACGCGCGAAACCCGCGACGCGCCCATCGCCAATACCTTCGGCATCTCCGCGTACGCGCGACGCCGCATCGACGTTCTCGACATCGACGCCCTGCCCGATGCGCTGGCCACGACCGGGCGCGATGCCCTGTTGGTCGGCGGCGGCAGCAACCTGCTGCTGGTCGCGCCCGAGATCGACGCGATCGTTCATCCGTCGGATGCGCGCATCACCCTCAAGTCGGACGATGGAGACACAGTGCACGTGCTGGCCGCGGCCGGCGCGAACTGGCACGACTTCGTCATGCACACGCTGGCGCAGGGCTGGTACGGGCTGGAGAACCTCGCACTGATCCCGGGCACCGTCGGTGCCGCGCCGATCCAGAACATCGGCGCCTACGGCGTGGAGGTGATGGACCTCATCGATGCGGTGCAGGTGCACGATCGCGCCAGCGGCGACACCCGCTGGTGGCCACATGCCGAATGCGGCTTCTCCTACCGCGACAGCGCCTTCAAGGCCGATCCGCAACGACATGCGGTGTTGCGCGTTGCCTTCCGGCTGTCACGCACGCCGCAGCTCCGGCTCGATTACGCCGGGCTGGGCGAGTCGCTGCGCGCCGCCGGCATCGATACGCCGACACCACGCGACGTGGCCGATGCGGTCATCGCCATCCGGCGCAGCAAACTGCCGGACCCTGCGCGGATCGGCAATGCCGGCAGCTTCTTCAAGAACCCGATCGTGCCGCGCGCCACCGCCGAAGCGCTGGCAGCGGCGCACCCTCGCCTGCCGGTGTTTGCGGTAGCCGACGACGGACAGCGCAAGCTGTCCGCGGCTTGGCTGATCGA
>JAEXBT010000091.1 GCA_023393895.1 Pseudomonadota bacterium | reverse complement strand
TCGAAATCGCCCAGGCCCTGCGCGCGACCGACGCAGAACTGCCGGTAACGCTCGGCATCGCCCTCGCCCAAGGTGATGGCATCCAGGTAGTTCCAGATCCGCAGCAGGTGCGGGAAGCCGCGCGCGGAGACGAAACGGGTCATCGCCCGATAGGCGATGCGCGCGGCCTCGTCGATGCCGCCCTCGCCCTCGTCCACCTCGATCGCACCGAACAGCAGTTCGCCATCGCAGGACCAGCGGATGTCGCCCTCGCGCCCGGTTTCGATATCGCCGCTGCCGCGCCACACCTCCAGCGGCGCCGCGCCATAGGGCGCCAGCGGCACCCGCAGGTAGCGCGGGTCATCTTCCTGCGCCGCGTCGGGCCCGAAGCCGAACACCGCCAGCACGTCCGGTCCCGCAAGGCATTGTGCCGGCGTGGCATCCGCCACGTAATCCACGCGCAGGTGCGGCGCGCGCGGCGGGTACGGCATCACTCGGGCATTCATCCTTGCAGCGTCTCCTTGGCGCACGGTCCGGGCGGCTCCGTGCCGGGGACGCGCGGTCAAACCGTAGATGATGCGGAAAATCGGCCGCCGGCGCATCACCGCGGCCGGCTTGCCGCACCGGCTGGCCAGTGTGCAGTCAGGGGCGCGAAGAGCGTGCGAGGCATGTCCACGCCGCAATCCGCGGTTCATGTCAGCGGTGATGGCCTGCGATCCGATGAACGTGAAAGGCATCGAGACTGGCGCCAATGCAGGCAGGCGCTTAATCTCGTGGCATGCAGCGACGCGCCTTCGCGCGTCGGAACCCCGAATGGAAGCCGAACCGATGTCCAGCCAAACCGAAGCCGAACGCGAACTTGCCGAACTCCTGGTCGAGAGCCTGAACCTGGACGATGTCTCCGCTGCCGACATCGACCCCGAGGCGCCGTTGTTCAACACCGGCCTGGGGCTGGATTCGATCGACGCGCTGGAACTGGCGCTCGCCATCTCCAGGAAGTACGGCTTCCAGCTGCGCTCGGACAACGAGGACAACCGCCGCATCTTCGCCTCGCTGCGCGCGCTTTCCGAACACGTCCAGCAGAACAAGACCACCGGCTGAAGCGCGACCCGGCCATGAAGGGGGCCGATGCCGCCGCGCCGCTGCGGCTGCTGTTGATGATCGCCTACCCGTTCCTGGCGCAGGCGGCGAGCATCCGCGAGAGCGGGCTCCTTGCGGCGCTTGCCGCTCTGGACATGCTGGTGTTCCTGTGGGCCGAGCCTCTGGTGCGGCGCCGTGCGTGGGCCTGGGGCGGATTGCTGCTGGCAGTGGCCGGCCTGGTCTGGCTGTCCGGGTCGCGCTGGGCACTGCTGCCATTGCTGCTGGCGCCACCGCTGTTCCTCGCGATGTTCGCCTGGGTGTTTGCGCGGACCCTGCTGCCGGGCCGCGTGCCGCTGATCACCCGACTGGTCGCAGCGCTCGATGGCAGCACGCCGCAGACCCTCGCACCCGATCTCTATCGCTATTCACGACGGCTCAGCCTGCTCTGGGCGGTTGCGCTGGGACTGCTGGCCGCTTTCAACCTGGGGCTTGCGATGGTGGCGGTGCCGCGCGGCATCCTTCCCGGCCTCGGCATTACGCCTCCCTTCACCGTCACCGAGGCGCAGTGGTCTTGGTTCGCCAACTGGCTCAATTACGGCGTGATCGGCCTGCTGTTCGTCGTCGAGTTCCTGTACCGCAAGCACCGCTTCCCGGGCCGCTACCGGAACGCGCTGGACTTCGGCCGCAAGCTTGCCGCGCTCGGTCCCGGCGTCTGGCGCGACCTGCTGAAGTAGCCGCCGCGGGTCGCCGGTATCCTTGGTGTGCGATGCGCCCACCAAACACCCCTGCGATGCTGCCCGCGCGATGACACCCGCCACGTTCACCATTTCCGCCGACCATCCCTGCCTGCCCGGCCACTTCCCGGGCCAGCCGGTGGTGCCCGGCGTGGTGATCCTCGATGCGGTACTCGAAGCGCTCGAGCAGCAGGCCGGCCCACTCGCGGCCACGCGCTGGCCACAGGTGAAGTTCCTGCAGCCGATGCTGCCGGGGCAGTCGGCGCGGATCACGCTCGAGCCACTGGCCGACGGCCGCTGGCGCTTCCGGGTCAGCACTGATGCAGCGCTCATCGCCAGCGGCGAGGTGGCGCGCGCATGAGTGCACCGGCGCACACCGACTGGAAGGCGCGCGGCGAAGGCGGCGGATTCATCGCGCTCTGGCTGATCGCGCGCGTGGCCACCCGGTTCGGACGCGGCATCGCCCGGCCACTGCTCTGGCCGATCACCGCCTACTTCCTGTTCCGGCGCGGGCCGGAGCGGCGCGCGTCCATCGCCTACCTGTCACGGATGTTCGGCCGTCCCGCACGCCTGGCCGAGGGCGCGCGCCACGTGCACACCTTCGCCTCCACCATCCTCGACCGCGTCTTCCTGCTCGGCGGCGATCTCGACCGCTTCGATGTGAATGTCAGCGGCCTGGAAGACCTCCATCGCCTGCTTGACCAGGGCCGTGGCCTGCTCCTGTTCGGCTCGCACCTCGGCAGCTTCGACGTGCTGCGCGTGCTTGCGACCCGGCGCCCGGACTACATCATCCGCGTGGTGCTGGACAAGTCGCAGAGCCCGGCGCTGATGAAGCTGCTCGACGCGCTCAATCCGACCATCGCCAACAGCGTGATCGATGCCTCGCAGGACGGGCCGAGCGTGGCGATCGCGATGAAGGCCGCGCTCGACGAAGGCGCACTGGTGGCAATGCTGGTCGACCGCGCACGTCCGGGCGAGCCCGCGATCAGCGTGCCCTTCCTCGATGCGCCCGCGCGCTTCCCGACCACGCCATGGCTGCTGGCCGCCGCGTTGAAGGTGCCGGTCGCGCTCGGCTTCGGCCTCTACCGCGGCGGCCGCCGCTACGACCTGCGCTTCGAGGCATTCGAGGAACACGCCGTGGAGGTGCCGCGCAGCGCGCGCGCGCAGGCGTTGACCCTGCTCATCCGCCGTTACGCATCGCGTCTGGAGACTATGGCCCGTGATGCTCCGTACAACTGGTTCAATTTCTATGACTTCTGGGCGCCCGATGACCCGCGGCACGACGGCCTGCCGGATGATGCCGGCGTTCGCCGCCGCACTGCTGTGCGCGCTGCCGCTGGCCGCGCAGACGACAGCGGTCGATAGCGGCTGGATCCTGTCGAAGCTGGCCCAGCCGGCACCGATGCGCACCAGCTTCGTCGAGGTGCGCAGCTCGCGCCTGTTGAAGAACCCGCTGCGCCTGAGCGGCGAGTACCGTCGGCCCGACGCCCGCACTCTGGTGCGCGAAGTGCGTGCGCCCTACATCGAGACCACCACCATCCGCGGCGACCAGGCCGCCATCGCGCGGCCGGGCAAGCCGGTGCGCGAGTTCGCGATCAGCCGCGCACCGCAGCTCGCCGGCATGCAGGCCGGGTTCGGTGCGCTGCTCTCGGGCGATGCCAAGGCGATCAGCCGCGATTTCAGCCTCGGTCCGCGCGGCACCCGCCAGGCCTGGCAGATGGTCATGACACCGAAACAGGCCGCGCTGAAACAACACGTACGCGACATCACCCTGTACGGCCGCGGCAGCGAACTGCATTGCATCGAAACCCGCGCCGTGCGTGGCAGCGAGGTGCAGCGCACCCTGCTCGCCAGCGCCGCGCGGGCCGTGACCGCTGGCATCAAGAGTGAGCAACTGGAAGCACTCTGCCATCGCGGCGGCTGACCGCGCCGCCTCGCACAACCACTAACATGGCGCCTTCCGTACCCGCCGAAGGCCGATGAAGCCGCTGCCCGCCAAGACCCGCGTCACCCTCGCCCTTGTCTGGCTGGCCCTGCTGGCACTGACTGGCGCGTGGCTGTCCTCGCAGTTGTCGATGTCGGGCGACCTGCGCAAGTTCATGCCGGAGGCACGCACGCCCGAACAACGCCTGCTGATGGACGAGCTGGGCGAAGGCCCGGGTTCGCGCCTGCTGCTGCTCTCGATCGCAGGGGCCGATGCGGAAACCCTCGCCGCGCAATCCAGCGCCCTGGCGGCGAAACTTGCCGAGGACCCGCGCTTCGGGTTGGTCTCGAATGGCGCGCCACAGGGCCTTGATGCGATTCCCGAGCGGCTGCGCCCGTATCGCTACCTGCTCTCGCCCACGCTCGATGCACAGGCGCTGGATCGTGCCTACCTCGCTGCGCAGCTCGAGGAGCGCATCGCCGATCTGGGCTCGCCCGCGGCTGGCCTGCTCGAGCCGCTGATTCCAGCCGATCCGACGCTGGAAACGCTCAAGCTCGTCGACGGCTGGCAGCCGCCCGGTGGCCCGCAGCGCATCCACGATGTCTGGTTCGACCGCGCCGGCAACGCCGCGCTCTTGGTGGCCGAAACCCGCGCCGC
This sequence comes from Pseudomonadota bacterium, assembly GCA_023393895.1. The sequence continues at coordinate 49,058 of JAEXBT010000091.1, read as the reverse complement.
CGGCTTCGACCCGAGCGGGCAGGAACTGGCGGTCAATGCCGTGCGCGTTGCCTTCGACGAAGTGCGGGCAGGCAGCGCCACCCGGCTGGAGATGAGCGGCCCGGGCGCGATCTCGGTGGAGATTGGCGGGCGCACCGCGCGCGAGGCCAGCCTGATCGGTTCGGTCGATACGATCGGCCTGATCCTGCTGCTGCTCGTCGCCTACCGCAGCTGGAAGATGCCGCTACTCGGTGTGCTGCCGCTGGCGAGCGCCGGGCTTGCCGGACTGGCCGCGGTCGCGTTGCTGTTCGAGGGCGTGCACGGCATCACCATCGCCTTCGGTTTCACCCTGATCGGCGTGGTGCAGGACTATCCGATCCACCTGTTCTCGCACCAGCGCGCCGGCATCTCGCCGTGGCAGAACGCGCGTTCGATTTGGCCGACGCTCGCCACCGGCGTCGCCGCGACCTGCATCGCCTATTTCACCTTCCTCGCCTCGGGCGTGGATGGCCTGAAGCAGCTCGCGGTGTTCACCATCGCCGCCCTGCTCGCCGCCGCGCTGGCCACCCGCCTGCTGCTGCCGGCCCTGCTCGATCCCGACCCGCGCGATCCCGCGGATTCGCGCGTGATGGCCACGCTCTGGCGCGGCATCGAGCACCTGCCGCGGCCGCGGCCGTGGATGCTGGCGGTGCTCGCGCTTGGCGCGATCGCCCTGCTGAAGTTCGCGCCCGGCACGTTCTGGGAGAATGACCTGTCGAAGCTCACCCCGGTGCCTCGCGAACTGATGGCGCGCGACGAACGCCTGCGCAGCGAGCTTGGCGCACCGGACGTGCGCTACCTGCTGCCGGTGGAAGGCCGCGACATCGACGATGTGCTCGCACGCAGCGAGTCGCTGCGCCCGGAACTCGATGCGATGCGCGAGTCCGGCCTGATCCGCGGCTACGACATGGCCGCGCGCTACCTGCCTTCGGCGCGGACGCAGGCCGCCCGGCAGGCGCGGCTGCCGGCGCCGGAGACGCTCCGCGCCGAGCTCGATGCCGCGCTGGCCGGCACCGACTTCGTGCCCGAGGTGTTCGAGGATTTCCTGCGCGATGTCGAAACCGCGCGCACGGCGCCGCTGCTCACCCTGCGCGACCTCGACGGCACGCCGCTGGCGACGACGCTCTCGGGCCTGCTGCGCGAGGCCGATGGCCGCGCCACCGCGCTGGTATCGGTATCCGGCATCCGCGACGATGCGGCCTTCCTCGCCGCCGCCCGCGCCGCCGGGATCACTCCGGTGGACATGAAGGCGGCGTCCGAATCGCTGGTGGTGCAGTACCGCGAACGCGTGCTGTGGTCGCTCGCGGTGGCCGCGCTGCTGCTGGCCGCCACGGTCTGGTTCTCGTTGCGCGACCCGCGCCGGACCGGCCGCGTGCTGCTGCCGATGGCCCTGACCACGCTGCTGATCCTCGCCGTGCTGCGGGGCTTCGGCGTCGAGCTCAACCTGTTCCACCTGGTCGCATTGATCCTCGCCGCGGGCCTCGGGCTCGACTACGCCCTGTTCTTCGACCACGCCGGCGATGGCATCCGCGACCAGCTGCGCACCCTGCACGCGCTGATCGTCTGCAGCCTGATGACCTTGCTGGTGTTCGCGCTACTGGCGTTCTCCGGCAGCCCGGTGCTGCGCGCGATCGGCGTCACCGTCACTCTTGGCGTCGTCTTCAACTTCGTGCTCGGGCTGCTGGTCTCGCGGCAACCGGCCACCCGCGAGGAGCGCACGCATGGCTGATGCGGCCGCACTCGACTTCGCCGGCATCCCCATCGCCGGGCTGGTCCCGCACGCCGGCGCGATGTGCCTGTGGCAGCACATCGACCACGCCGATGCGACCTCGATCCGGCTCGCCACCGGCTCGCACCGCGACATCGCCCACCCCCTGCGCAGCGCCGGCCGGCTGCGCGCGGTCCACCTCGCCGAGTACGGGGCACAGGCGATGGCGGTGCATGGCGGCCTGCTGGCGCGCGCGGCGGGCACGCCGGTGCGGCCCGGCTTCCTGGTCGCGCTGCGCGGGCTGGAACTCACACTGCCCCGGATCGACGACCTGGCGGGCGAACTCATCGGTCATGCCGAACTGCTAGCCGCCGGTGCCGACAGCCAGCAGTACGCATTTCGCATCCACCACGAAGGCTCTTGCATTGCAGAAGGGCGGGCCGCGGTGATGCTGCGCGACTGATCACGCGGCAGCCGCTACAGTGCCGCTTTCGATCAGGGATTCGTGCATGGGCGGCAACAACGGCGGGCGACGCGCCCTGGTGACCGGCGGCAGCGGCGACATCGGCGGTGCCATCTGCCGGGCACTGGCGGCCGCGGGCCATCCTGTCATCGTCCATGCCAACGCGAACCGCGCGCGCGCGGAGGCGATCGCCGCCACGATCCTCGATGCCGGCGGCAGCGCCGAGGCGGTCGCTTTCGACCTGACCGATGCCGACGCCAGCCGCACGGCGATCTCCGCGCTGCTCGAAGCCGGCCCGATTCCGCTGCTGGTCAACAACGCCGGCATCCACGACGACGCGCCGCTGGCCGGCATGACTGATGCGCAATGGCGCCGCGTCATCGATGTCTCACTGCACGGCTTCTTCCACGCCACCCAGCCGTTGTTGCTGCCGATGGCACGTGCGCGCTTCGGGCGCGTCGTCAGCGTGTCCAGCGTGGCGGCCGTGCTCGGCAACCGCGGGCAGGCCAACTACGCCGCGGCCAAGGCGGCGCTGCACGGTGCCAGCAAGTCGCTGGCGCGCGAGATGGGCAGCCGTGGCATCACCGTCAACGTGGTCGCACCCGGGGTGATCGCCGGCAGCATGACGCAGGACGTGTTCGCGCCCGAACAGATCAAGGCGATGGTGCCGGCCGGTCGCGCCGGCACGCCGGAGGAAGTCGCGGCGCTGGTCGCGTTCCTGTGTTCCGATGCGGCCAGCTACATCAACGGTCAGGTGATCGGCATCGATGGCGGGATGAGCTGACGCTCAAGATTCCGGCGCGTACCAAGCCGGCGTCAGCATCGCCTCTCCCGGTTCCACGCCTTCAAGCAGCGCACCGAGGCCGTGGTCGTCGATCTGCGGATGCCGCGCGCGCACCTGCGCATGGATCTCGTGCGCCAGTCGCTCCATCAGGCCGGTGTTGCCGGCGATGCGCTCGACGAATGCCGCATCGTCCAGCTTGTCATGCAGGCTGCGGTTCATCTCGTGGAACCACGGCAGGATGTACTGGTCGAGCAGGCGGCCGTCCTCGCGGATCCCGTAAGTGTCCAGTTCGCCCCAGGCGCGCAGGAGCGGCTGCATCGCGTCGTTGAGTGCGCGCGCGCGCTCGAACTGCGGGCGCAGGCGGCCGAGTACCGGCAGCGCGGTGATCCGCCCGGAGATGTACAGCGGCGCCAGCACGGCCCAGTAATAGGTGTAGTCCCAGATCACCTTCACCGGCATCACCCGCGCGTTGCCGAACAGCGGGTACTGGCCACGGTACAGCGTCATGGTGTTGTCGTAGAACGAACGCAGCAGCTGCTGGTAGAGCTCGGCATAGGGCGCGAACGACTCGCCCGCGCGGTCGCGCGCGATCAGGTCTGCAACGAATGTGTTGGAGATCGCGATGAAGTCGCTGCCCGGTGAATAGAACGGGTCGAGGAACATGCCAGCCTCGCCGGTGATCGCCCAGCGATGCGCCGAATACACCTGCGCGCAGTCGTGCGAGAAATGGCGCAGGAACATGAAGTCGAGCACCGCGTGCCCGGGGCTGTCGAGTGAAGCCGCAAGCTGCGGCTGGTGCTCGCGCAGCCAGGCCATCGCCTTGTCATGGCTGTTGATCGACGCCAGCGGATGCGCGGCCTCGTCGGCGACGATGCCGATCGAATGCGCGTGCGAACCGAGCGGAATCATCCACAACCAGTAGCCTTCGCCGCACAGGTGATTGGTGGAGCGCCAGCGGTCGGGTGGATCGCAGCGTTCGAGCCATGCCGGATCGTCCGACCAGTCGCGCGGATCCACGAAGCCTTCGACCCGCCACCAGCAGGAGTTCACGTCGTGGTCGTTGCCGAGCGCCAGCCCGAGCTTGCGCTTGATCAGACCGGCGCGGCCAGCGGCATCGACGACCCAGCGTGCCTCAACTTCGACAATGTCCTCGCGGTGCTGGTAGCGCACGCGATGCAGCGCGCCGTCCTCGGCCAGCTCGATCGCGCGCACGCTGGCGCCATCGACGAATTCGATGCCCTGCGCGCGCACGCGTTCGCCGAGAAAATTCTCAAAGCGGCCACGGTCGATCTGCCAGGACGGCGTCGGCAGCAGCCGGCTGACCCCGAGCTCGGTGCAACGGTCGATGCGTGGGCTGCGGTCGGAGAAGAAGAAGCGGAAGCCGAACTTGCGGATGTGCGCGTCGGTCAGGTGATCATGCAGACCGAGCACGTTGGCGAAATAGTGGGCGCCGATCTCGACGGTCGATTCGCCCACCTTGAACGCGGCCTCGGGCACCGGGTGCGCGCGCCGCTCGATGATCCGGATCGAGAGATCCGGAACCTGCTTTCGCAGCTGCAAGGCCAGAGTCAGGCCGGCGAGTCCGCCGCCGAGGATGACGACATCACGCGTGGCGACGACTTCAGCCTGCATGGCTCGCCTCGGCCCGCACATCGGCCAGCGCGCCATCGGCATCGTCGATCACCGGCGGGTGCGCACGCAGGTCGCGATAGGTGGCGAGCAGCCTGCCGCGCTTCAGGCACTGGCCAACCACGTGCGAGGTGATCCGGCTGAAGTCACGCAACGGCTTGAAATGGCTCGGGCGGAAATCCGGCGCACCGTGGATCTCGTTGTAGCGTGCTTCGATCGGGATCGACACGCAGCGCACGCCCAGCTCCTGGGCGGCCGACATCAGGACCTGCGCCTCGTAGACGAAGTCCTCGCCGGGCACATCGCCCAGTTCCAGCACGTTGGCCGGGTACAGGCGCTGGCCGCTCTGGCTGTCGGCCAGCTGGTAACCGGTGCCCCAGGCGATGCCCCAGTCACCGAATTCGTTGGCGAGGCGGCGGTAGGTCGGCTGTTGCGCGCGCTTGCGCAGCCGCGCGCCGATCACGATCCAGCCCGGGCGGCGATTGCCGGCGGCGATCATCCGCGGGATGTCCTCCGCGCTGTGTTGGCCGTCGCCATCCATCGTCAATGCGGCGGCCACGCCCTGTCGCAATGCTTCCTCGAAGCCGTCGCGCAGCGAAGCGCCCTTGCCCTGGCGCGAGGCGTGGCGCAGCACGGTCACCGGCAGGTCGGCGATGCATTCGCCGGTGCCATCGTCGGAGCCGTCATCGATCACGATCACCCGGTCGACGTGGCGCAGCGCGCCCTCCACCACTTCGCGGATGCGCAGGCACTCGTTGAGCGCGGGAATGACGACGGCGATGTTGTGTCGGTCGTAGGTCACGTGGGGATCCTGGAGTCAGGCCGGGGCGATGTCGAGCACGAGGACACGGCCGGCGCCGGCATCGAGTTGGAGGGTGGTCGCGGCATCGCGCGCCAGCGCATCGAACAGCGGCAGCATCGGCTGCATGACATTGCCGGCTTCGCGCTTCGCCAGCGGGCCTTCCGCCGCCGGGGCCTCGCCATCTGCAAGCCTGGCATCGACGCGTCGGCCCATGCCTTCGCCACGCGCCAGCAGCAATGCGCCGCCGAGCGTGCCGGTGGTGTTGGCGATCGCCGCGATGGGGCCGGTCGCGCCGGTGTCGTAGACGGCCAGCAGCACCGCCGCATGGCCAGTGGAAAGTTGCACGAGCGCCTCCAGCAGGCCCTGCGCGAAGGTCGCCTCGTAGGCGGAGAGCGCGGTCGCTGGTTGCATGCAGCCGGCGCCGATCGTCCAGTAGCCGGCCGCAGCGTTGTGCACCGAGTTGTGGAAGCGGGTTGGCGAAATCGAGGCCGGGTCAGGCCCGGCGAGTGTCTCGCTCATGTAATCGGTGATGCCGAGGTCGCCATGGGTGGAGGCGAAGACCGAGGGCAGCACGGCCGGATCGCGACCGGCCATCCGGCAGGCGGCAAGTGCGACCTCGAGCGCGACCGCGACCGACTCCGGCGCACGGCGGCGTTCGTTCGGCGCGAGCAACTGCGGCGAGGGTCGTGCGGAAGCACCTTCAGGCAGGACGCCATCGCGCACGAACACGCGTGCATCAGCCCACGACGGCAGCCCCTTCGACCACCAGCCGATGCCCTCGATGCGTGCGCCGAGCGTCATGCCGCGACCCCGAACAGCAGCGAGCAGTTGTTGCCGCCGAAGCCGAACGAATTGTTCATCGCATGGGTGATGCGCTGTTCGCGGGCCTCGAAGCGGATCTGCGGGCCGCAGGCCGGGTCCGGCACCTCGCTGTTCAGCGTGCCGGGCAGGAAACCGTGCTCGAGCGCGAGCAGCGCGATCACCGACTCGACGATTCCGGCCGCGCCCAGCGTGTGCCCGGTCCAGCCCTTGCTGGAGCTGGCGTGCAGCGTGGCCGGGAACATCGCCGCGACCGCAGCGGCTTCCACCGCATCGTTGGCCGGGGTGGAGGTGCCATGCAGGTTGAGGTAGCCGACCGCATCGGCCGCGACGCCGCCGCGCGCCAGCGCGTCACGCATCGCCAGCTGCGCGCCGAGTCCCTCCGGATGCGGCGCCGACATGTGGTGCGCATCGCTGGATTCGCCATAGCCGAGCAGCCGCAACGGCTCGGCTTCCACATCGCCGACCCGTTCGAGCAGGGCGAACCCGCCGGCCTCGCCCAGCGACAGCCCGTCCCGGCGCGCATCGAACGGCATGCATGGATTGCCCGAGACCAGGCCAAGCGCGTTGAAACCGTAGAGCACGCTGCCGCACAGGGTATCGACGCCGCCGACCAGCGCGGCATCGACGATCCCGGCCTCGATCAGCCGCGCGGCCTGCGCGAACACCTTGGCGCTGGATGAGCAGGCGGTCGCCACGGTGATGCACGGCCCGCGCAGGCCGGTGGCCGCCTGCAGGTAATTGCCTAGCGAATGCGGGGTATGGATCTTCGGGCGGCGCAGGTCCGGCGGGAACTGGCCGTCATCGGTCAGGCGCGCGTACGCTTCCTCGGTCGCGCCAATGCTGGAGGTGGACGTGCCGACGACGATCGCCACGCGTTCGGCGCCGTGGCGGCCGCGCAGCGCGGCCACGCCTTCGAGCAGCCCGTCCTGGCTGAGCGCCAGCCAGGCCAGCCGGTTGTTGCGGCATTCCCACTCGGCGTGCTCCGCGGGCAACTCGGCGGTTTCCAGGCCCTCGACCCGGCCGATCCATGTCGGCAGCGGCGCACCCTGGTGCAACGGCCCGAAATCATTGCGGCGCAAACCGCCCCGACCGGCACGCAGCGCGGCCAGGTGCGCATCGCGGCCGCGGCCGAGCGCACTGGTGGCGGTGTAACGGGAGATCGCGAGCGGCGACATCGCCGCCACGGGCGCATCGGGGGGTGCGGCCACAAGACATCCGTAGAACGGGGCTGTGCGAAGTATAGCGAGGCCGCCGGTGTCGGCCCCGTCACGAAAGCCGCGTTCACCCCTTAGAATTCAGGGAGATGAGCAGCCGCCGCGCCCACCGAGTTTCCCTGCTGGTCGACCGCGACGTGCTGCAGGTCGGGATGGTGACGCTGGCCGCGTGCACGCTCAGCCTGGGGTTGATCTACGCCGGCTACTTCGTGCATGCGCTGCGCGTCGCCCGCAGTGCACCCTGCGAACCACGCAACGGACGCTGCCTGCTGGTGTTCGGCAAGCACGCGCCGGGCGGAATGATCGATGCCGATTTCGATGCGCGCATCGACCGCACCGGTCGCCTGCTCGGCAGCCATGCGCCCGAGCGGGTGGTGCTGCTCGGCGGCGGACCGGCCGGAGAAACCAGCGAAGCCGAGATCGCCCGAGCCGCACTCCGCGAACGCGTCACGCTGGACGAGGCACGCCTGCACCTGGAGCGCGAATCCCGCGACACCCTGCAGAACCTGCGCAATGCACGCATGCTGCTGCGCGAGGCTGATCACGCCGGTCCCGTCACGCTCATCAGCAGCCGCTATCACCTCGCGCGCTGCCACCGTTTCGCGCGTCAGCTGGGGCTGGAAGCGGAACTGTGCGCCGCCGAGCCGCGCCTGGCGTGGACGCCGCGTAACCTGTGGCGAATCGCCGGGGAGGCCGGCTATCTCTGCCTGCTCGATATCGGCACCCGCTGGGCACGGCTGATCCGTTCACGCCGGATGCTCGAGCGCATCACCTGAGGCGGGCGCGGGCGCGGCTCGCGCGTTAGCATCGACATTCCCCGTTCCACGCGGATGCCACGATGCATGCACGCCTTCGCTTCGCCCTCCTCGCCGCGCTCGCGGTGGCCACGCCGATGACCCTTGCGCAGACCCCGTACCGACCGGCCACGGTCAGCGCCGAGGACTACGCGCGCGCCGAATCGATGCTGGCGCAGAAGCTCGACCCGCTGGTTGATGGCGCCGTACGCGCGATCCGCTGGCAGTCCGGGGGCCGCGTGCTGTGGGTGGAAACCCGCGACAGGAAGTCCGTGCTGAAGGGGTTCGATGCCGATACGGGCGCCGACATCGCGGTGCCGGACACGCCCGCGCTGGCCGAGGCACTGGCGCAGGCGAGCGGCAAGCCGGTGGAGGCGGACCGTGTCGCGGCGCAACTGCGCGATCTCTCGCTCGAGGATGACACGCTGCGCTTCGCCTTCGGCGGCGACGACTACGAATGCCGACGCGATGGCGGCGAATGCAGCAGGCGGGCCAAGGCCGCGGCGAAGGATGGCGACGGCCCGGCGGTGAAGTCGCCCGACGGCACCGGTGAAGTCTTCATCCGTGACTGGAACCTGTGGCTGCGTGAACGCGCGACCGGCACGGAAACAGCGCTGACCACCGACGGCGTGCGTGACTACGGCTACGCCACCGACAACGCCGGCTGGACCCACAGCGACCGGCCGATCGTGCTATGGTCGCCGGATTCACGGCGCATCGCCACCTTTCGCCAGGACCAGCGCCGCACCAGCACCATGACCATGGTCGGCACCAACGTCGGTGCGCCCAGGGTCGAGCAATGGAAGTACCCGTTCGTCGGCGACGAACACGTCACCCTGATCGAGCGCGTGGTGATCGACCTCGCGGGCCCGGCGCCGCAGCTTGTCCGCCTGCAGATGCCGCCCGACCAGCATCGCTCCACCAGTTGCGATGACGTCAGCTGCAGCGGGGGCTGGGAGGATGTGCAGTGGTCGTCCGATGGTCGCACGCTGGCTTTCGTCAGCACCGACCGCGGGCACAAGTCCGCGCAGCTGCGGATCGCCGATGCCGGCACCGGCGCGGTCCGCGATGTCTACCTGGAGACCGCGAAGACCCAGTTCGAGAGCGGCATCGGTGGCGTGGTGAACTGGCGCTACCTGCCGGCCTCCGACGAATTCCTGTGGTGGACGCAGAAGTCCGGATGGGGCCACCTCTACCTGCACGACCTCGCCACCGGAAAGCAGAAGCGCGCGATCACCTCGGGCGACTGGAACGTGGTCGAACTGCTGCGGCTGGACGAGAAATCTCGCGAGGTGTGGTTCCGGGGCGTCGGCCGCGAGCCGGGCCGTGACCCCTATTTCGTGCACTTCTACAAGGCCAGCCTCGATGGCGGCGAGGTCCGGCTGCTGACGCCGGAGGACGCACAACATGTCGTCGCCGTGGCCGGGGACGGTCGCCACTTCATCGACACCTACTCCACCGCCCGCCAGGCGCCGGTGGCGGTGCTGCGCCGCATGAGCGACGGCACGGCGGTGCGCGAGATCGCCCGCGGCGACATCCACCGACTGCAGGCCGCAGGCTGGCAGGCGCCAGAATCGTTCACGGTCAAGGCGCGCGACGGCAGCACCGATCTGTACGGGATGATGTGGAAGCCTTCGCACTTCGATGCGAACAGGAAGTATCCGATCGTCAACTACATCTATCCGGGCCCGCAGACCGGCTCGGTACGCACGCGCGCCTTCGCCAGCGCCCAGCTCGACCACCAGGCGCTGGCGGAACTGGGCTTCATCGTCGTCGCCATCGACGGCATGGGCACGCCCTGGCGCAGCAAGGCGTTCCAGGATGCGTACTACGGCAACATGATCGACAACACCCTGCCGGATCAGGTCGGCGCGATGCGCCAGCTCGCCGCGCGGCACCCGTGGATCGATCTCGACCGCGCCGGCATCTGGGGACATTCCGGCGGCGGCAACGCCACCGCGACCGCGATGTTCCTGTATCCGGACTTCTTCAAGGTGGGCGTGGCGCAGGCCGGCAACCACAACAACCTCACCTACGAGGATGACTGGGCCGAGCGCTACCACGGGCTGATGGCGAAGCACGATGACGGCACCAGCAACTACAGCGGCCAGGACAACGCCGCGCACGCCCACAAGCTCAAGGGCAGGCTGTTCCTGATCCACGGCATGATGGATGACAACGTGCCGGTGCAGAACACGCTGCTGGTGGTCGATGCACTGGTGAAGGCGAACAAGGACTTCGACCTGCTGCTGTTGCCGCATGCCCGGCACGGGTTCGGCAACGGCGTGGATGGCATGTACGTGATGCGGCGGCGCTGGGACTACTTCGTCACCCACCTGCTCGGCGCGACGCCGCCGCGCGCATACGAGATCAAGCCGCCGGCGCCCTGAGCCGTGCGCAACGCCTCGCCGGCGCACCTGCGGCTGCGCGCCGCCAGCGCTGCCGACCACGCACGCGTCGATGCCTGCTTCCCGCAAGGCCTGTGCGATGACGGCACCTATCGCCGCTACCTGCGCGGAATGCATGCGCTGCTGTCGGCACTGTCGGCTGCGTGCCCGCAGCTGGCAAGCGAGTTCTCACCGATGCACGAGGCGCTGGCTGCGGATCTTTTCGCCCTCGATGCAGCGCTTCCTGAGGCCCCTCCATCGCCTCCGATCGACACCGATGCGGCGCGGCTTGGCGCGCGCTACGTCATCGAGGGTTCGACGATGGGCGCCCGCATCCTGCAGCGGCAATCCCTCGAACTGGGGCATGACGCACGCCGTGGCGCGCGCTTCCTCGCCTATCATTTAGCGCGCGGCCAGCACATCTGGCCCGCACTGCAGCAGGAACTGGCAACGCTCGACGACGCAGGCGTGAGGTTCGACGCGGTGCTGCAATCGACCCGCGACACCTTCGCCCTGGCCGCGAGATGTTTCGGCTGCACCATGGCACCACCCGGGGACGAGGATGCACCAACAAACGCGGGATGCGCTTGAGCAGGCCGTAGCCGCCTGTGCCGATGAACCGATCCGTTTCAGCGGCGGCATCCAGCCACACGGTTACCTGATCAGCTGCGATCCGCGCGACAGCCGTGTGCGTCACGTTTCGGAGAACTGCCGCGAACTGTTCGAGCTCGATCCGGAGGCGCTGATCGGCCTGCCGCTCAACGAACTGCTGCCAATCGCCCTGCCGTTCGCCGATGATCTCGCGCAGCTGGAAGCGCGCTTCGGCAATGCCGCTGAATACCTCGCCAGCATCAACATCGGCATCCGCGCGCGCTTCTGCGACGTCAGCCTGCATGTCGCGCAGGGCCTGGCCCATCTCGAGATCGAACCGCAGCCGCAGAACCGGCAGGACCTGGCAGCCGCCGATCTGGTCCACGACATGATCTTCCGCATCGGCCTGCAGACGGCCGAAGCCGGCGCACTGCACGCGGCGGTGGCCGACCAGGTGCGCCGGCTGACCGGCTTCGACCGGGTGATGGTCTACCGCTTCCTGCACGACGACACCGGCGAGGTGATTGCCGAATCGCTGGCCAAGGACGTGCCCTCCTACCTCGGCTTGCGCTATCCCGCGTCCGACATTCCGCCGCAGGCCCGCGCGCTCTACCTGCGCAACCGCGTGCGGGTGATCGCCGACACCGACTACCAGCCCTCGCCCATCGTGCCGGCGCTGCATGCCGATGGCGGCCCGCTGGATCTTTCCCTGCACGGCCTGCGCAGCGTCTCGCCGGTGCACCTGGAGTACATGCGCAACATGGGCATGGCCGCATCGATGTCGATCTCGATCGTGGTGGATGGCCGGCTCTGGGGCCTGATCGCCTGCCACCACCGCGCGCCACGCCAGCTGCCGCCTCGCCATCGCACCGCCGCCGACCTGCTCGGCATGTTCTATTCGCTGCGCGTGGCCAGCCTCGAGCACATGCAGCGCGCGACGCAGAAGGCGCACAGCCACGAGATCCGCACCCGCCTGCTGCATGCCCTGGGCAGCACCGATGCACCTGCCGAGCTGCTGCCGCAGTTGCTCGACGACCTGCGCGAGATGATTCCCTCCGATGCCGCGCTGCTGGTTTCGCCGGATGGACTTTCCCACACAGGCGACGCTGTCGATGCGGACACCCTCGCGGATGCGCGCGCATGGCTGGCGCGACAGGAGGATGCCGCGGTTCTCGCCACCCACGCGGCCGATGAATGGCGCCACGCGGCGAGCGGTTCATGGGCAGGCCTGCTGGCGATGCGCATCGGCAAGGACCAGGCGGTGCTGCTGCTGCGGCGCGAACAGGTGGAGGAAGTCCGCTGGGCTGGCGAGCCGGTGAAGCACCTCGTCAGCACCGATGACGGCGTGCGCCTTGCACCGCGGCGATCCTTCAACAGCTGGCGCGAAACCGTGCGTGGCCAGTCATCGCATTGGGACGATGCAGCACTGGAGGACGCAGGGGCTGCCACGGTCCTGCTGCGACGCGCGCTTGCCGCACGCCAGTGACAGCCGCATCCGCGTGCCGCACTTGTGGCCGCCCAAGCTGACCCGTTAACCTCGCCGTCCCCCTCAGCCCGACGCACCGCATGGCTCTCGACCGCAACGCCGCCCGCCAGCCGCTCAATCCGCTGCCGCGCCTGATCTTCGCTTCGCGCTGGCTGCAGCTGCCGCTCTACCTCGGCCTGATCGTGGCGCAGGTGGTCTACGTGTTCCTGTTCATGAAGGAACTGTGGCATCTCATCACCCATGCCATGGAATGGGGCGAGCAGCAGATCATGCTGATGGTGCTCGGCCTGATCGACGTGGTGATGATCTCCAACCTGCTGGTGATGGTGATCGTCGGCGGCTACGAGACCTTCGTCTCGCGGCTACGGCTGGAGGGGCATCCCGACCAGCCGGAGTGGCTCAGCCACGTCAACGCCAGCGTGCTGAAGGTGAAGCTGGCGATGGCGATCATCGGCATTTCCTCGATCCACCTGCTCAAGACCTTCATCGCCATCGGCAACCTCGGCGCGGCAGATTCCACCTACACGGTGCAGGGCGTGATCTGGCAGACGGTGATCCACTGCGTGTTCATCCTCTCGGCGATCGGCATTGCCTGGACCGACCGGCTGATGACGTCCGCAGCCGCGAGCAAGCGCGACCACGCGCATTGAGCCCCCCGGGCGCGCCCCAGCCTCAGGCCGGGCGCGTGCCGAACAGGACCCGCTTCTCCTCTTCCGACAGTGGTTTGCCGGCATCGGGATTGATCTCGCGACTGCGCGCGTAGGCGCGTGCCGTCGCTGGCCGTTCGCGGATCGCGTCATGCCAGCGCGTGAGTGCGGAAAGCTGGCTGCGGTCAATCGGCGCGCGGTCGTAAACGTCGATCCACGGATAGCAGGCCATGTCGGCGATGCCGTACGCGCCGCCGGAGAGGTATTCGACTTCCTGCAGGCGACGGTCGAGCACGCCGAGCAGGCGTTGCACCTCGTTGGCATAGCGCGTCTTCGCGTAGTCGATTGCCTCGGGTGCATAGACATGGAAATGGCCGTATTGCCCGGTCATCGGCCCGAGTCCGCCCATCTGCCAGAACAGCCATTCCAGCGTGGTGTTGCGCCCACGCAGGTCCGCGGGCAGGAAGCGTCCGGTCTTCTCCGCGAGGTAGAGGAGGATCGCGCCGGACTCGAATACCGAGAGCGGCGCGCCACCATCGGCCGGCGCGTGGTCGACGATCGCCGGCATCTTGTTGTTGGGCGCGATGCGCAGGAAGTCCGCTTCGAACTGCGCCCCCTTGCCGATGTCGACCGGCACGATGCGGTAATCGAGCCCGGCCTCCTCGAGGCACAGGGTGATCTTGTGGCCGTTCGGGGTCGGCCAGTAATGCAGGTCGATCATGGCGATGCTCCGTGTGGATGCGCCCAGTCTAGGCGCCTGCGACGGCGGGCCACGTAAAATGGCGCGATGGATGTTTCCCACCTGCTCGACGGCCTGAACGCCGCCCAGCGCGAAGCCGTCACCGCGCCGCCCGGCCATTACCTCGTGCTGGCCGGCGCGGGCTCCGGCAAGACCCGCGTGCTCACCCATCGCATCGCCTGGCTGCACGAAGTCCATGGCGTGCCCGCGCACGGCATCTTCGCGGTGACCTTCACCAACAAGGCCGCCGGCGAGATGCGCAATCGCGCCAATGAACAGCTGCGGCATGGCGCGCGCGGGATGTGGATCGGCACCTTCCACGGCCTCGCCCACCGCCTGTTGCGGCTGCACTGGCAGGACGCGAAGCTGCCGGAAGGTTTCCAGATCCTCGACGCCGACGACCAGCTGCGTCTGGTCAAGCGCGTGGTGCAGCAACTCGAGTTCGACGATGCGCGCTTTCCGCCCAAGCAGATCATGTGGTGGATCAATGCGCAGAAGGACGAGGGGCGCCGTCCTCAGCACATCCAGCCCTCCGGTGACGAATGGGGCGAGGTGATGCTGAAGAGCTACACGCTCTACCAGGAGCGTTGCGACAACGCCGGCCTGGTCGATTTCGCCGAGATCCTGCTGCGCGCGCACGAGGTCCTGCGCGATACCCCGGCGCTGCTGGCGCACTACCGGCAGCGCTTTGGCGAATTGCTGATCGACGAGTTCCAGGACACCAACGCGATCCAGTACGGCTTCGTGCGACTGCTGGCGGGCGACAGCGGCCACGTGTTCGTGGTCGGCGACGACGACCAGGCAATCTACGGCTGGCGCGGCGCCAGGGTGGAGAACGTGCAGCGCTTCCTGCACGATTTCCCGGGTGCGCGCACCATCCGTCTGGAGCAGAACTACCGCTCCACCGCCAACATCCTCAACGCCGCCAACGCGGTGATCGCGCACAACCCGGAACGACTCGGCAAGCAGCTGTGGACCGAATCGGGCGAAGGCGAGCCGATCGACCTGTATGCCGCCTACAACGAGATCGACGAGGCGCGCTACGTCATCGAGCGCATCCGCCAGTGGGTGAACGAGGGCGGCAGCTGGGGCGAGACCGCGATCCTCTACCGCAGCAACGCGCAGTCGCGGGTGTTCGAGGAAACGCTGCTGGCCGAGCAGATTCCCTATCGCGTGTATGGCGGCATGCGCTTCTTCGAGCGCATGGAAATCAAGGACACGCTGGCCTACCTGCGGCTGATCGCCTCGCGGGTGGACGATGCGGCGTTCGAGCGCGCGGTCAACACGCCCACGCGCGGCATCGGCGAGCGCACGCTCGACGAGGTGCGCCGGCTGGCACGTGGTGCCGGCATCCCGCTGTGGGACGCGGCGCGACTGGCGATCGAGGGCGACACGCTGAACGCGCGTGCGCGCAGCGCGCTGGCCGCCTTCGTCACCCTGATCGAACAGCTGGCGGAGGAAACCGCCGAGCTCACCCTGCAGGACAAGATCGACCACGTGCTCGCCCGCTCGGGCCTGCGCATGCATTACGAGAAGGAATCGAAGGGCAGCATCGATTCGCGGGTGGACAACCTGGACGAACTGGTCAGCGTGGCCTCGCGTTTCGTGCGCGGCGACGACGAGGAATCCGCGCAGCTGTCCGAGCTGGTCGCCTTCCTCGCCTATGCGGCGCTGGAAGCCGGCGAAGGGCAGGCCGATGCCGGCGAGGACGGCGTGCAGCTGATGACGCTGCACAGCGCCAAGGGCCTCGAGTTTCCGCTGGTGTTCCTGGTCGGGCTGGAGGAAGGCCTGTTCCCGAATGCGCGCAGCGTTGAGGAAAGCGGGCGGCTGGAGGAGGAGCGGCGGCTGGCCTATGTCGGCATCACCCGCGCGCGGCAGAAGCTGGTGCTCTCGCATGCCGAGGCGCGACGCCTGCATGGCCACGACATGATCGGCCTGCCCTCGCGCTTCCTGCGCGAGATCCCGCACGCACTGGTCAACGAGGTGCGTCCGAAGGTGCGGACCGCGCGCGCCTATACCTCGCCGGTGCGGCGCAATTTCGGCCACGCGCCCATCGAAACGCCGGGCATCGCGCTGGGTGCCAGCGTGCGCCATGCGACCTTCGGCACCGGCACCGTCACCGACATCGAAGGCAACGGCGCGCACGCACGGGTGCAGGTGAACTTCGACGAGGCGGGCAGCAAGTGGCTGGTGCTCGCCTTCGCCAACCTGCAACCGGCCTGACGTTCACCGCGTCGTGTCGCCGGGGGGCGCAGGCTGCATGGCAACCCCCACCCGGAGCACGACGATGAAATGCGATGTCTGCCACAACGATTACGACAAGGCGATGACCATCGAGGTCAATGGCAAGCGCGGTACCTTCGATTCCTTCGAATGCGCGATCCACGCGCTGGCACCTACCTGCGCACATTGCCAGTGCCGCGTCATCGGCCACGGCATGGAAGCCGACGGCACCTTCTACTGCTGCGCCCATTGCGCACGCAAGGCCGGCGTGAAGGGGCTGGACGACCGCGTCTGACGGGTCACCGCCACCCGAAGCAAGATGCTTCTAGAAAAAGAAAGGGCCGCATTCGCGGCCCTTTCATCGTGATCGTCCTGATCATCGATATTGCGATGTCGCAGTGATCAGCGGCCGTCGCGGTCGAAGTCGCCCGGGATCGCGCGCTCGACGCCGTGCCAGGCATCCTTCACCGCGTACTTGGCGTCGTTCCAGGCCATCTTCGAGGTGCCCTTCGCCTTGTCCCAGCCACGCTCCAGATCGGCTTCCAGCTTGTCGTCCCAGTCGCGGCCGCTGTGCTGGCTGCGCGCGAAGGTGCCATAGCGATAGGCCGGACGGTAATCGCTCTCGTAGCCGTAGTCGGCCTTGTAGTAGTCGGCCTGGTTGTAGCGGTCGGCGTAGTACTTGTCGGTCGCCTCGTAGGTCCGATAGGTGCGGTCGCTGCGGTCGAAGGCATCACGCACCGCGTCCTTGGCCTGTTCCCAGGTCAGGCGCGACTTCGCCTTGGTCGACTCCCAGCCCTGCTTGATGTCGGCTTCCAGCGAGTCGTCCCACTGGCGGCCGGCGTACTGGCTTCGCACGGTGTTGCCGTAGGCGTAGGCCGGGGCGTAGTCATTATCGTAATCGTAGGTGCTGTCGTAGTACGGACGGCTGTTGTAGGTGTCGCGCCAGTACTCGGCTTCACCGGTCGGGTCGACGTTCTCGGCGACGCTGTGGCCGGCCGCGCCACCGGCGACCGCGCCGATCGCGCCACCGACGAGGGTGCCGATCGGGCCGAACACGGAGCCGACGACGGCGCCGGCGGCTGCACCGCCCGCTGCACCGATGCCGGTGCCCACCGGATGCGAGCCGGGCTCGCCGGTGATCGGGTCACGATTCATGTCGCGCGTTTCATTCGTCATCGCACTTGCTCCAAACGTGGGGTGAGGGAGCACTCTGACGATAGGCGCGTCGCGGGGGCGTGGAAAAAAAGTTGCGCGCGGGTGAAGGCGCTTAATCGTTCATGCAGGCGAACGATATCTTTACGTCCTGCGCGCGATCACCAGCTGTAGAGCTTGAAATAGACGCCGGGCATCTCGCCCTCCGGCTTGTCCAGCCGCCCGTCGCGGTCGCGATCGACCAGATAGAACGGCACGCCCACGCGAGGGGTCACCTTCACCATCCGCAACACGGTACCGACGCGGTATTCCTCGACCACGTCGCCGTTCGCCTCGACACGCACGCTGCGTTCGGCGCCTTCGGGCGGTTGCGGCGTGGAAGTGGCGCAAGCGGCCAGCAACACGGACGCCAGCAACAACAGGGGCAGCCTCGACATCGGTCACCTCCCTCTTTCCACGACGCTGCCATTACAACACGCGTGGCGGACGGGCGGCGACACGCCGCGGCGCCTAGAATCGGCGGATGAAGAAGCTCGTGCTGATCGACGGTTCCTCCTACCTGTTCCGCGCTTTCCACGCCCTGCCGCCGCTCAGCAACGCGGCGGGCGAGCCGACCGGCGCACTGTTCGGCGTGGTCAACATGCTGCGCGCGCACCTGAAGGAGCAACCGGATTACATCGCCTTCGTGATGGACGCCTCCGGGCCGACTTTCCGCGACGCGCTCGACCCCGAGTACAAGGCCAACCGGCCGCCGATGCCCGAAGAGCTGCGCGCGCAGGTCGAACCGCTGATGCAGATCGTTGCCGCGCTTGGCCTGCCGATCCTGCGCGAGGCAGGCGTGGAAGCCGACGACGTGATCGGCACGCTGGCGATGCAGGCCGCCGAGGCCGGCGTCACGGTGACCGTCTCGACGGGCGACAAGGACATGGCCCAACTGGTGCGCGAAGGCGCAGGCGGCGCACGCGTGGAGATGGTG
Source organism: Pseudomonadota bacterium (assembly GCA_023393895.1). The sequence goes on along the minus strand of JAEXBT010000091.1, from coordinate 30,623 downwards.
AACACCATGAGCGGTGGCCGGCTGGACAGCGCCGCGGCGGTGATCGAGAAGTTCGGCGTGCCGCCCGAGCGCATCGTAGATTACCTGTCACTGGTCGGCGACAAGGTCGACAACATCCCCGGCGTCGACAAGTGCGGGCCGAAGACCGCGGCCAAGTGGCTCGGCGAGTACGGCTCGCTTGATGGCGTCATCGCGCAGGCCGATGCGATCAAGGGCAAGGTGGGCGACAACCTGCGCGCGGTCCTTGCGCGCCTGCCGCTCAACCGCGAGCTGGCGACCATCCGCACCGACGTGCCGTTGCCCGAGCGTTTCGATGCACTGGCGCTGCGGCCGCGCGATGTCGATGCGCTGCGCGTGTTGTACACGCGCTATGGGTTCAACCAGGCGCTGAAGGAACTCGATGGCGGTGCACAGGCCGTCGGCGGCAGTGCCAGCGTGCCGCAACCCGCGCGCGGATTCGTGGCCGCGCCGGCGGACCCGGTCGCGGACATCGCGCTCGATCCGGCGCTTGCGGTGGCCGGCGAGTACGAGGCGGTGCTGAGCCTCGAACAGCTAGAGGTCTGGCTGACCCGCCTCGGCGCTGCGGGGACCTTCGCCTTCGATACCGAAACCGACAGCCTGTGCGCGCTGGAAGCGAACCTTGTCGGCCTGAGTTTCTGCATCGAGCCGGGCCGGGCTTGCTACATCCCGCTCGCGCATGATTACCCGGGTGCACCGGCGCAACTGCCGATGCGCAAGGTCATCGACGCGCTGCGGCCGTTGCTGGAAGACCCCGCCAAGGCGAAGATCGGTCAGCACGGCAAGTACGACCTGCACGTGCTGCGTCGACACGGCATCAACGTGCAGGGCTATGCCGATGACACGATGCTGCAGAGCTTCGTGCTGGATTCCAGCCAGCGCCACGACATGGACTCGATGGCGAAGCGGCTGCTCGGCATCGAAACGCTCACCTATGCCGATGTCGCCGGCAAGGGCGCCAAGCAGATTCCGTTCGCCGCGGTCGCCATCGACGATGCGACCCGTTACGCCGCCGAGGACGCCGACGTCACCCTGCGCCTTGCGCGCGTGCAGGGACCACGGCTGGCCGCCGAGCCGGCACTCGCGCGCGTTTACCGCGACATCGAGATGCCGCTGGTGCCGGTGCTCGAGCGGATCGAGGCCAATGGCGTGCTGCTCGATAGCGACGAACTGCGCGCGCAGTCGCAGGACCTGGGCCGGCGCATGCTCGCCGCGCAGCAGAAGGCCACCGAACTCGCCGGCCGTGCCATCAACCTGGATTCGCCCAAGCAGCTTGGTGCACTGCTGTACGACGAGCTGAAGCTGCCGGCACTGGTGAAGACGCCGGGTGGCGCCCCCTCCACCAACGAGGAGGCGCTGGAGGCGATCGCAGAGCTGCACGAGTTGCCGCGCACGATCCTGGAATACCGCGGCCTCGCCAAGCTGCGCAGCACCTATACCGACAAGCTGCCGGGGATGGTCAATCCCGACACCGGCCGCGTGCACACCAGCTACCATCAGGCCGGCGCCGCGACCGGGCGCTTGGCTTCCAGCGACCCGAACCTGCAGAACATCCCGATCCGAACCGAGGACGGCCGCCGCATCCGCCGTGCCTTCATCGCGCCGGCGGGGCGGAAGCTGGTGGCCTGCGACTACTCGCAGATCGAACTGCGGATCATGGCCCACCTGTCGGAAGACCCGGCCCTGCTGCGCGCGTTCGAATCCGGCGCCGACGTCCACCGCGCGACCGCCGCCGAGGTCTTCGGCAAGGCCATCGACGCGGTGGCGCCGAATGAACGCCGCGCCGCCAAGGCGATCAACTTCGGCCTGATGTACGGCATGAGCGCATTCGGGCTGGCCAAGCAGCTCGGCGTGTCGCGCGGCGAGGCGCAGGACTACATCGCGCTCTACTTCAACCGCTATCCGGGCGTGCGCGAGTACATGGAGCGCACCCGCGAGCAAGCGCGCGGGCAGGGCTTCGTCGAGACCGTGTTCGGCCGTCGCCTCTACCTGCCCTACATCCACGCCCGCAACCAGGCCCAGCGCGCGGGAGCCGAGCGCGCCGCCATCAACGCGCCGATGCAGGGCACCGCCGCCGACATCATCAAGCGGGCGATGATCGAGGTGGACCGCTGGCTGGCTGGCCAGCAGGGGCGCGCGATGCTGCTGCTGCAGGTCCACGACGAACTGGTTTTCGAGGCCGATGCCGCCTTCGTGCCTGCCCTGGTCGAGGCGGTCAGCAGCCGGATGACCGGCGCCGCGGAGCTGCGGGTACCACTGCTGGTGGACAGTGGCGCAGGCGACAACTGGGACGAGGCTCACTGATCCGCGCCAAGGGGGCAGCACGCAGTTAAACGTTGGCTGAATTTTCCGGAAACCCCAACATTTTGTTAACGGTGCGGTTCACGAATCGTCCATGTTGGAAGTGCTCAACTACACCCGTGGCAGATGCAACGTCTGCCACCGATCGCTCCCCTCCCCTGGAGTCGATCTACGGGTAACGGATCCCTCCCCAGATCCCGCTCCCTCCCCCGCCCCGCCGGCCCCCCTCCGGCGGGGTTTTTATTTGTCGGCGTCGCGGCCGCCGGGCATGCCACCACCGGCCTGCGGGAACAACCGCGGAATCAGCCAGAACACGCCCAGCGCGAGCAGGGTGGCGATGATGGCCGCCACTTCCCGCCCCAAGCCCGCGGTCATCCCGATCGCCGCCGCCAGCCAGATGCCGGCCGCCGATGTCAGGCCCTGGATGCGGTCATCGGCGGCCTGCTTGAGGATCGCGCCGGCGCCGAGGAAGCCGATGCCCTGGACCACGCCCTGCATGACGCGGGTGGTGGCATCCATGTCGGCGCCGGCCACAAGTGGCGTCAACACGAAAAGTGCCGAGCCGGCCGCCACCAGGATATGGGTCTTGAGACCCGCCGGATGCCCGCCGCGCTCGCGCTCCAGGCCCAGCAGCGCGCCCAGCAGGGTCGCGGTCAGCAGCCGCGCGATGATGAGGGTGACGGTGCGCGCATCGGGAAGCGCGAATTCCTGCGCCAGCGTGGCGCCGATCTCGCCGAGGATGTCCATCCGCCGATCATGCCGGATGCCCGGCATCGGCCACGTGAGCGCCTCAGCTGCGCATCCCCGTGCCGCGCGCCAGCAGCCACAGCCCGAGCACCGACAGCGCCACCACGAATCCGACCATCAGTGCGAACGCGGTCCAAACCGGCACGTCCGACACGCCGAGCACGCCATAACGGAACGCGTTGACCATGTAGAAGATCGGGTTCATGTGGGTCAGCGTCTGCGCCCACTCCGGCAGCAGCTTGACCGAGTAGAACACGCCACCCAGGTAGGTCAGCGGCGTCAGGATGAAGGTGGGGACGATGGTGATGTCGTCGAACTTCTTCGCGTACACCGCGTTGGCGAAGCCGGCCAGCGAGAAGATCGTCGCGCCCAGCAGCACCGAGGCCAGGGTGATCAGCGGATGCGGCATCGGCACCGGGGTGAACAGCATCGCGATCGCCATCACGACCGCGCCGACGATCAGCCCGCGCAGTACCGCGCCGGCGACGTAGCCGGCGAGGATCACCCAGTTCGGCATCGGGCTGACCATCAGCTCCTCGATGTGGCGGCCGAACTTGGCGCCGAAGAAGCTGGAACTGATGTTGCCATAGCTGTTCTGGATGACGCTCATCATCACCAGCCCCGGCACGATGAAGGCCATGTAATCGATGCCGTCCATCTGGCCCACGCGCGAGCCGATCAGCCCGCCGAAGATCAGGAAGTACAGCGTCATGGTGATCGCCGGCGGCACCAGCGTCTGCGACCAGATGCGCAGGATACGCACCACCTCGCGACGGGTAACGGTGGCGAGCGCGACCAGGTTCGGGTGGCTCATGCGCGCGCCTCCTGTGCGTTGTCATCGGCGGGCGCCGAGACCATGCGCACGAACAGTTCCTCCAGCCGGTTCGACTTGGTGCGCATCGAACGCACGCGGATGCCGGCGGCATTGAACGCATCGAACACCCGGTTGAGGTCCATCGCACGCGGCATGTCGAGTTCGAGCGTGTGCGCGTCAGTGGCGGTGAACGTCGCGCCCTCGATTTCCGGCAGCGCTGCCGGCAGCTCGCCCTCGATGTCGAACACGAAACCCTCGACATCGAGCATCGCCAGCATCTGCTTCATCGTGCCCTGCGCGACGATCTGCCCGCGGTCGATGATCGCAAGATTGCGGCACAGCGCCTCGGCCTCTTCCAGGTAATGGGTGGTGAGGATGATGGTGGTGCCCTCGCCATTGATCTTCTTCAGCGTCTGCCACATGCCACGGCGGATCTCGATGTCCACGCCCGCGGTCGGCTCGTCCAGGATCAGCAGGCGCGGCGAGGTCATCATGGCGCGGGCGATCATCAGCCGCCGCTTCATCCCGCCCGAGAGCGTGCGGCTCATCACCTGCGCCTTGTCCCATAGCTGCGCCTCGCGCAGCACCACCTCGGCACGGGCCAGCGCCTCGTCGCGCGGAATGCCGTAGAAGCCCGCGTAATTCACGCAGATGTCCAGCGGCTTCTCGAACATGTTGAAGTTGATTTCCTGCGGCACCAGCCCGATCTGGCGCATCGCCGCGCTGCGGTCGGCATCGATGTCGATGCCGAACACCTCGACCGTGCCGGAGGTCTTGTTGACCAGCGAGCTGACGATGCCGATCAGGGTGGACTTGCCGGCGCCGTTGGGCCCGAGCAGCGCGTAGAAGTCGCCGGCGCGCACCTCCAGCGAGACGCCTTTCAGCGCCTGCACGCCGTTGTCGTAGAGCTTGCGCAGGTCGCGGATCGCGAGCGCGGCGGGGGCGGTTTCGATCATCGGGCGGAAAACATGGCCGGACAACGGACAATTATAGGCGGCCGGCCCTGCGCCACAGGCGCACGCGCTGACGCTCGACCGGCGTGGCCGTTACCATGCGCGTTCGGCTTCGGCCGCACCTGTTCCGGAGTTCCACGCGTTGGCCACCGCCCATTTCCCGATCCGCCTGACCGCCCGCCGCCTGATCGCACCTGAGGTGCTGCACCTGTCCTTCGTCCGCGATGACGGCGGCTCACTCGATTACACGCCGGGCCAGTTCATCCAGATCCACTTCCCGCTGCCGGACGGCAGCATGGCGCGCCGCAGCTATTCCTGCGCGACCCGCCATGACCACCACCTGCAGCCGGGCGAGGCGGTCGAGTTCGTCGCCAGCTGCGTGCCCGGCGGGGCCGCCACCGCGCTGTTCCAGGGCATGGCCATCGGTGATGCACTGCAGGCCAGCGGTCCGCTCGGGCTGTTCACCCTCAAGCCCGAGGATGACAACACGCGCTACCTGCTGGTCGCCACCGGCACCGGCATCGCCAGTTACCGTTCGATGCTGCCCGAGATCGACGCGCTGCTTGCCGGGCGCACGGTGTCGTTCGTGGTGATGCATGGCGTGCGCACGCCCGCGGACCTGCTGTTCGCTGACGAGTTCATCGACTTCGCCGCGCGCCACGGCGCGCGCTTCCGCTACCTGCCGTGCTTCTCGCGCGAGCTGCCGGGCGAGGACGACCCGCTGCACGCACAGGCGGAAGTGCGCGAAGGCTACGTGCAGAATTTCCTTGTCGAACTCGCACCGGACCCGAAGGGCGACATCGCCTACCTGTGCGGCAACCCGAACATGGTCGATGCCGGGGTCGAGGCGCTCAAGGCGCACGGGCTGCCAATGAAGCACATCCGCCGCGAGAAGTACGTCAGCCTGAAATGAACCAGCCGGGCCCCGAGGCAGCAGCCACGCAACCCGAGGCGTCATTGCCGGCAACCTTGCACCCGCACCTGTTTCCACTGGCGCCGCCCGCACGCACGGCCAGCCACGGCAAGACGCTCGTCGGCCTGTTGCTCGGCGCCGCCTCCGGCGCGGTATTCGGGGCGCTGCTGGCGACCAGCGGGAAACGGCTGCTGCCCGAGATGGACTTTCCGCTGTGGCTCGCCTTCTTCGCCGGCGTGGTGATGGGCGGCTGGATGCAGATCGTCGCCCACGAAGCCGGCCACGCGCTGGCCGGGCGGCTGGCCGGATTGCGGCTGGTCGCGGCGGGCGTCGGGCGCTGGAGCTGGGTCCGCGGCAGCGAGGGGTGGCAACGCGTGGGCGCCAGCTCACCGCAGGGCGTGGGTGGCTACGCCGGCATGTTGCCGCCGGAGAATGGGGACGCCAGTCGCATCGGCTATTCCCTGTTCACGCTCGGTGGGGTCCTGGCCAACCTGGCGCTGTCGGCGCTGTGCCTGTGGGCAGCCACCCGGGGCGTGCCGCCGTGGGTGGTGGCGCTGCTGCTCGGCATGACGCTGGTCGGCCTCATCCAGGCGGTGATCAACCTGTGGCCATGGAAGACCCGAACCGGCTGGCAGACCGACGGCATGCAACTGCTGGACCTTTGGCGCAACCCCGCCGCGTTCCAGACCGATCTGGCGATCCAGCGCACCGCGGCGCTGACGCTGGCCGGGCTACGCCCGCGCGACTGGCCGGACGGCACCACCGCGCCGATCACGGCCCCGCCAACCGATACCCGCGGGGCGATGGCGCTGTTGCTGCGGATGGCCTGGGCGGATGACCGCGACGACGACGCCGAGATGAACCGACTGGCCACCATGGGGCCGGCCGCGCACCGATTGCTGCCCGATGGCATCGGCCAGAGCATGGCGATCGCGATGGCCGGCCATGCCGCCACCCGGCTGCAGGACCTGCCGCTGCTCGTGGCCTGGCGCCCGCTGGCCGAAGGCGCGGTGCTGCCGACGCCTGCGGTCCTCACGTGGCTGGATGCCGAGGCCGCACGCCTGCAGGGCGACCTGCCCACGGCGCGGACGGCCTCCGCACGTGCGCGCAGCGAAGTGCCGAAGCTGTTCGACGCCGTGTCGAGGACGCAGACACTGGAAGCCTTAGACAAACTCGACCGCCAGCTCGGCGATGTAAAGCTTGCTTGACAGGCGAGGGATCCGTCCGTTAGGCTCGATGTCAAGCTTACTTGACACGCCCGGACCGGACCATGACGCCGCCAACCCGCCATGCAACTTCGTCCGCCGCTGGCTCCCAGCACGGCGCATCCAAACCATTCCTCGTGATCGGCATCGTGTTCATGGCGCTCGGCATCGCCAATATGGCGCTGTTGCCCATCGGCATCACCTTCTTCATCCTTGGCGCGGCGGGCGCGGGCAATCCGCCACGAGACGCCTCACGATGAGCCTGCAACGGCTCGGCTGGATTTTCGCCGGCGTGGGTATCGCCTGCCTTGTGCTGGCGCTGGCGGGCTGGAGGCTCGGCTGGCCTGAGCACCGAGTCGGGCTGTTTGCAGGTGCCGGGCTGCCACTGGTGGCTTTCGGCCTGCTGCAGCGCTTGATGCCGCGCTGGTGGCGCGAGTACTGCGACGACGAGTTCCGCAGCGCGGCCTCGGTGCGCTACCGGCGCGAGTTCATCCCGGCGATGGCGGCCTACATGGTCGTCGTGTTGGCCTCGATCTGGCTGCTCAAGCGCGTCGACGGGTCCGAATGGCTGCGCGGGCTGGTCGCGGTGACCCCAATGCTGCCCCTGCTGTGGGCGATGCGCGCCATGGTCCGGTATCTGCGCGGGATCGACGAGATGCAACGACGGATCGAGACCGAGGCCATCTGCATCGCCGCGATGGTGGTGCCGATGGTGTACTTCGCTGCCGGCTTCCTGCAGACCGCGAAAGTCATCGATGTGGATGCCGGTGCGGCCATGATCTGGGTCTTCCCGATGACCGCCGCCTGCTACGGCATCGCGAAGTTCTTCGTCGTCCGCCACTATCGATGAACAACCGCCTGCGTGAATTGCGCGAGGGTCGCGCCTGGTCGCAGGCCGCCCTCGCCGAACAACTGGAAGTCTCGCGGCAGACGGTCAACGCGCTGGAGACCGGCAAGTACGATCCGTCTCTGCCTCTCGCCTTCCGCATCGCCCGGCTGTTCGACGAGCCGATCGAGTCCATTTTCTTCCCCGAGGAGTGAAGCCCCCCATGAGTCCCAGCACAGGATGCATTCCATGAACCGAAGGACCGTACTCGCCCTGGTGGCCACGGGCATGCTGGTCACTGCCTGCAGCAGGGACAGCGCCTCGCCAGCCGCCCAGCCGGTCGCATCGGGCAACGGCTATCACTATGGTGCCCTAGCGTTCAAGCCATGCTCGCTAGCCGCGCCCGGCGGCAGCGGTGGCGCGCTGGAGGCGCAGTGCGCCACGATGCAGGTGCCGGAAGACCGCAGCAAGCCGGATGGCCGCAAGATCGAACTGCACATCGCCTGGCTGCAGCCCAGCAACGAGGCTGATGCCCTGCCCGACCCGCTGGTGATGATCGCCGGCGGGCCAGGCCAATCTGCCCTGCAGAGCTTCCCGATGTTCATGCCGGCACTCAAGGACGCGCGCAAGCTGCGCTCCATCCTGCTGATCGACCAGCGTGGCACCGGCAAGTCCAATCCGCTCAACTGCAAGGACGAGCGCGAGGACAGGCTCGACGCCGCGCCGGAAGCCGCGGCCGCGCTGACACGCGCCTGCATCGAGACGCTTTCGGCCAAGGCCGACCTGCGCCACTACACCACCACCGAGGCGGTCGCCGACCTCGACGCCGTACGTCAGGCGCTCGGCATCGATCAGCTCAACCTCTACGGCGTCAGCTACGGCACCCGCGTCGCCCAGCAGTACGCGATGCGCCATCCGCAGCACACACGCACGATCACCCTGGATTCGCCGGTGCCCAACACGCTTGGCCTCGGCAACATCTTCGCCCGCAACCTGGACGATGCACTGGCCGCGCAATTCGCGGTGTGCAAGGCGTCTCCGAGCTGCGCCAAGGCGATGGGTGACCCGCAGGCCGAGCTGCGTGCACTGCTCGCGCGCCTGCGCACCAGCCCCGTGCAGGTCGCCTACCGCGACGCCAGCACCGGCGAGGAGAAGACCGGCACGCTCACCGCCGACCACGTTGCCGGGCTGGTGCGGATGTATGCCTACATGCCGGCCGCGGCCGGGCTGCTGCCGCAGCAGATCCGCGAGGCTTCGCAGGGCCGCTATGACCGCCTGATGACGCTGGCGATGATGCTGCAGGGCGAACTCGAGGACGGCATGGCGATGGGCATGCAGATGTCGGTCATCTGTACCGAGGATGCGGGCAGTTTCAACGTGAACGCCGGCGACGCCGATACCGTGCTGGGCACGCGCATGACCGAATCGATGGCCGAGATGTGCGCGGCGTGGCCGGCCGGGACCAAGCCGGCCGATTTCAATGCCCCGCTGAAGGGCGATGTTCCCGCCCTGGTGCTGTCGGGTGAATACGATCCGGTGACCCCGCCACGCTATGCGGAGGAGATCGCCAAGGGCTTGCCGAACGCGCGCTGGTTCAACCTCAAGGGCCAGGGCCACGGCGTCCTGACCGCCGGCTGCATGCCCAAGCTGTTCGCGCAGTTCCTCGAGAAGGCCGATGCCACGTCGCTCGACGCTGCGTGCCTGGACACGCTGCCGCCGCTGCTGCCCTTCACCAGCTTCAACGGGTGGGAGCCATGACCGCCACGACCGCGACCGCCACTGCACAAGGACCCCGCCCATGATCGTCGCAGAACAGCTGCGCAAGACCTTTCCCGGCAAGGGCCGCAAGGCCGCGCCCGTCATTGCCGTGGACGATGTCAGCTTCACCGCCCATGACGGCCAGATCACCGGCCTGCTGGGCCCCAATGGCGCCGGCAAGACCACCACCATGCGCATGCTCTACACGCTGATGCGCCCGGAAACCGGCCGCGTGCTGGTCGATGGCGTGGACGTGGCCCGTGACGCCGACGCGGTGCGCCGCGCGCTCGGCGTGCTGCCGGACGCGCGCGGCGTGTACAAGCGCCTGACCGCGCGCGAGAACATCCGCTACTTCGGCCAGCTGCATGGCATGGCCGATGCCGCGATCGATGCCCGCACGCAGGACCTGGTGCGCGCACTGCAGATGGAGGATTTCCTCGACCGCCAGACCGAGGGCTTCAGCCAGGGCCAGCGCACCAAGACAGCGATCGCGCGCGCGCTCGTGCACGACCCGAAGAACGTGATCCTCGACGAGCCGACCAACGGCCTGGACGTGATGACCACCCGCGGCCTGCGCGAATTCCTGCGCCAGCTGCGCGCGGAGGGACGCTGCGTGATCTTCTCCAGCCACATCATGCAGGAGGTCGCCGCGCTGTGCGATCGCATCGTCATCATCGCCAACGGACGGGTGATGGCCGAAGGGACACCGGATGAACTGCGCGCCCAGGCCGGCAACGACAACCTCGAGGACGCCTTCGTGCGCCTCATCGGCTCCGAGGAGGGCCTGCTCGCATGAACATGACGCTTCGCACCGTGCTGGTGGTGATGCGCAAGGAGCTGATCGACTTCCTCCGCGACCGCAAGACAATGCTGATGACGCTGCTGATGGCGCCGCTGATGTATCCGCTGCTGATGATCGGCATGGGTTCGCTGGCCGAGGCCCGCCAGTCCACCGAGCTGGAGAAGCGCCTTGAGGTCCCGGTCGCCGGCATCGAGCAAGCGCCCAACCTGATGGCCTACCTTGCCAGCCAAGGCATCGCCGCGCGCAAGGCCAGCGCCGCCGAGATCGAGCAGGCGGTGCGCAGCCAGGACGAGGAAGTCGGGCTGGTCATTGATGCCGAGTTCGACAAGCACTGGCGAGCCGGCACCCCGGCCACGATCGAGATCGTCAGTGATTCCACCCGGCGCAAGTCCGACGTGGCGCTGGCGCGCGTGCGTAGCGCGCTGACCGGCTACTCGGACGTGGTCGGCAGCCTGCGCCTGCTGGCACGCGGCATCAACCCGGCGGTGGCGATGCCATTGAGCGTGGGCACCCGCGACATGGCCACCCCGGAAGCCAAGCGCGGCATGGTCATGACCCTCATGCTGCCGCTGATCCTGATGATCTTCGCCTTCATCGGCGGCTCGCACCTGGCGATGGATACGACCGCCGGCGAGCGCGAACGGCAATCGCTGGAGCCGCTGCTGGCCACGCCCGCGGCGCGCGGCGCGATCGTCAGCGGCAAGATGCTTGCCGCGGGCAGCATCGCGATCGTGGTGATGGTGCTGATCCTGCTGGCCTTCAAGGTGAGCGCCGCGCTGGCGCCGGGGATCGGGCGGATGCTGGACGTGAGCGTGGCCGCGATCGGCAGCCTGATGCTGGTGCTGCTGCCACTGGCGCTGATCGGTACCGCCTTGCTGACCTTGCTGGCGGCCGGTGCCAAGAGCATGAAGGAAGCGCAGGCGCACATCGTCTGGCTGATGTTCCTGCCGATGATCCCGGCCTATGCGCTGATGATCTATCCGATCAAGGACACCGAGCTGTGGCAGTACGCGGTGCCGTTCCTGTCGCAGAACCAGTTGATCCAGAAGATCACCCGGGGCGAGGCACCCCTGCCTGAGCAATGGGGCGTGTACTTGGCCTGTTCGCTCGGACTGGCTTTGCTGTTGTGGCTTGCCGCGGTGTGGCGCTACCGGCAGGAGAAGCTCGCGATCTCGAGCTGATCCCATCTGGTTGCAGTCATGAAAAAGCCCGGCCTATGCCGGGCTTTTTCTTCGGGTCGAGATCAGTCGCCCGGCGAGAAACTGATCGTGCGGCGCGTAGTGACCGGGCTGGCAACCGGCTGGAAACGCCAGCGCTTCACCGCCGCCAGGGTTTCGCTGTTGAACACGCGCGGCGGGTTGGCGCTCACCACCCGCGCGGCGGTCACCGCGCCATTGGTGCCGACGGTGAACTCCACCTGGACGCTTCCGGACTGCCCGCTGCGCAAGGCATCGACCGGGTACCTCGGCTGCGGCGTGCTGATCGCCACTAGCTCGCTACTGGCGCGGACGGGCGCGGGCGCGGCCTGGGTGGGTGCGGGCGCCGCCGTACGCTGGGCCGCAGCCCGCTGCTCGGCCTGGCGACGTTCCTCGGCCTCGCGTGCCTGCTGGGCAGCCTGCTGGCTGGCCTGCTGCTGGCGCTGGGTTTCGGCAGCCCGCAATTCCGCCACGCGCCGCTCCTCGGCCTGGCGCGCCGCCAGCTGCTGTGCCGCCTGCTGCTGCATCTTCTGCTGCTCGGCCTGGCGCTGCTTCTCAAGCTCGGCCTGGCGTGCAGCATCGACCTGCGCGGTCGCGGCATCCTGCTGGCGCTGTGCAAGCGTCTGCTGGGCATCGGCAATGCTCTGCTTCAGTCGCGGCAGAGCCGGTGCCTTGGAATCGGTCTTTTCAAGCAGTGCGTACAGTCGCTGCGCTTCGGTGAAGTCATCACGGGTGATCGCCTGCTCGGTGGCGATGAGCGTGTAGGGCTGCAGGTCGGTCAGCGCGCCACTGACCGCGGCATCGGTCGGTGCCTTGTCGCGCAGGGCCAGGTAGTACTCCATGGCGTTGTTGCCGGCGGGTGCATACAGGCGCTGCTCGGCGACGGCCTGGGTCGCCGCATCGCGCAGCTGTTCGGGCGACATTGCCGCCACCTGCGCGGAGACCGCGGGTGCAGGCGGTGCAGCAGCCGCGGCGGGCTGGCCGGCATCGGTGGGCGTGGATTCCTCCTGCTTGCCCTTGCAGGCAACCAGTCCACAGGCGAGCGCACCGACCAGCGCAAGGCGCAGGGCGGCGTGAGATCGGTCATGACGCAACATCGTGTTCCCCCGGGTTCCGGCCATTGCGGCCGTTGAAAGTGCATACATCGCGCCCCGGCCGCGGTTTGTCAACCGGCACACCATGCTCCCGCCCAGATTCTGTGGCGGCAGTCTCCTCAGGCACCGGCATGGCGGCGTCGCAGTGGAACGGGATCCTCTGCCACGCCATGCGCCAGTCGCGTCAGCGCGGCGGCGTCGATCAGTTCCACATGGCGGCCATGGACGTCGATCAATCCATCCTCCTCCAGCCGGGTGAAGCCACGGCTCACCGTTTCCAGCGCAAGGCCCAGATAGTTCGCGATGTCGATGCGGCTCATCGGCAGGCGAATGCGCAACGGATCGCGGCCGATCGTCTTCAGGCGCTCGGACAGGCCGTGCAGGAACAGCGCGATGCGTTCGTTGGCCTGGCGCCGGACCAGAAGTCCGCGATGGTCCTGGTCGCGGTCGAGCGTCATCCCGATCACCCGCATCAGCTGCTGCTGCAGGCCCGGGATCTGTCCGGCGATGCTGCCGAGCTGGTCGAAGGGAATCTCGCACAGGCTGGTGTCGGTGAGCGCCACCGCATCGCAGCGGTGCTGGCCGGTGGCCAGCGCATCGAGTCCGATGAGTTCACCCGGCAGGTGGAAGCCGACGATCTGCTCATCGCCCTGCTCGCTGTAGGTCACGGTCTTGACGGCACCATCGCGGGTGACGAAGACCGATCCCATGCCGTCACCCATCCGGAACAGGTGGGCACCGGCCGACAGCGGGCGGCGGCTGCGGATGATGTCGTCGAGGTGCCTGAGGTCCTCGTGGGTCATGCCACCGGCGAGGCAGAGCTGCTGCAGGCTGCATTGCGCGCAGCTGCGGCGCAGGCCCGGGAGATCGACGACGGCGGCATCAGTCATGGGGCCATTATGCGCTGAACTTCGGTTGTGTTGCATCGCACCAGCCTCGACGCCTCAAGCCGGAAGACTGCGACATCCCAGGGCCGAGAGCAGGCCATGCATCCCCGGCACCTGCATCAGCAAGGGCGCCGCAAGGGTCAGCAGGCCTGCCAGCAACACCACCAGCCCGAGCGCCAGACGCAGTCCGCGCCGATCCAGCCAGCGCGCCGCACGCGCACCCGACCAGGTGAGCGGGATCATCAGCGGCAGGGTGCCGAGGCCGAACGCCAGCATCGTCATGCCACCGTGCAGTGCCGATGCCTGGAACCAGGCCGCGGCCAGCAGCGTGGTGCTGAGGCCGCACGGCAGCCAGCCCCAGAGCATGCCGAGTGCGAAACGCTTCGGCGCGGTATCGGCCGGCGAGAGCGCGCGCTGCAGTGGCGCCAGCCGACGCCACAGCGCCTGACCGGGCCGTGTCAGGAAGCCCAGCCGGCCGGCCGGCAGCAGCAGGCGCAATGCCGCCACGATCAGCACCGCACCCACCAGCATCCGCGCGCCATTGGCCAGCCAGTCCATCCGCGCCACGCTCAGAATGCCGCCACCGATGCCCCCAGCAATCACGCCCGCCGACGTGTAGCCGGTGACGCGTCCCAGATTGACCAGCGCGGCGTCCGGCAGGCCCTTGCGGCTCGCGCTCACGCCCAGCCCGGTGGCGATCCCGCCGCACATCGCCGCGCAGTGCACGCCGCCCAGCAGGCCGGTCAGCCACGCCGAGCCAAGGACCAGCCAGTCAATCGGCATCGGGCGTGTCCGGTCGGTTTTCGCCGGCCGTCGGCTGCTCGTTCGGATCCTCGCGCAGGATGTCGAGTGCCGGGGTCTCCAGATCGTCGAACTGGCCGCGACGCACGGCCCAGATGAACGCCCCCACCGCGATCCCCAGCAGGATCAGGCTGATCGGGATGAGCGCAAGCAGGATGTTCATCGATCGGGTGTCCTCGTCAGGCGCAGCGCGTTGAGCGTGACCAGCAGCGAGGAGCCCGCCATGCCGAGCGCCGCCATCCACGGCGTGACATGGCCGGTCGCCGCCAGGGGCAACGCCAGCAGATTGTAGGCGGTCGCCCATCCAAGGTTCTGGCGGATCACCGCGCGGGTGCGGCGGGCGATCGCGATCGCCTGAGGCACGCGGCCCAGTCGCGGCGAGGTGACCACGAGGTCGGCCGCACGTTGCGCGAGCGCCGCGCCTTCACCCATCGCCAGCGAGACATCGGCGCCGGCCAGTACCGGCGCATCGTTGATGCCGTCGCCGACCATCGCCACCCGGCGGCCCTGTGCCTGCAGCTCCCGCACGCGCGCGAGCTTGGCTTCCGGCGTCTGCCGCGCCGCGCGACGCTCGATGCCGAGCGTATCGGCCAGCGCGTCCACCGCCGCCACGCCGTCGCCGCTGGCAAGCTCCACCTCGATGCCCTTGGCGCGGAGCGCGCGCACCGCATCGGCCGCGTCGGCGCGCAGCGATTCGCTGAGGTCGAAGCGTGCCACTGCAGTCTGGCCATCGCCCAGCCAGAGCGCGTGGCCCGTCTCCTCGATACGCGACGCGGCAAAACCGGCGCGCCCCAGCTTCCAGCTGCGTCCTTCGACGACCCCTTCGATACCCTCGCCCGGCTGCTGGCGTACCGCGCTGGCGGCCAGCGCGCCCTCACCACCGAGCTGCGCGATCGCGCGCGCCAAAGGATGCCGGCTGTCGCGCTCGAGCGCCTGCGCGATGGCGATCACCTCCGCGCGGCCGAGTGCATCGTCCATCACCTCGACCGACGCGATCCGCGGCGCACCGTCGGTCAGGGTGCCGGTCTTGTCAAAGACCACCGTGTCGGTTTCGGCGAGGCGATCGAGCGCATCCTCGCGCACGCCAAGCACGCCCAGCTTCGACAACGCACCATGCGCCGCGGCCAGCGCGGAGGGAATCGCCAGCGACAGCGCGCACGGGCAGCTGACCACCAGCACCGCCAGCGTCACCTCGAACGCGCGCGCGGGATCGTGCCAGCGCCAGAACAGATAGACCGCGACCGCCGAAACCAGCAGGCCGACCACGAAGCGGTGGGCGATGCGGTCGGCCACCTGCGCCAGCCGGGGTCGTTCCGCCTGCGCTTCCTCCACCAACCGGCCGAGCTCGGACAACCGGGTATCGGCGCCCAGCCCTTGCACGCGGACCCGCGCCGGCATCTCCAGGCACAGACTGCCGGCATACACGGCGTCGCCGGCCTGCTTGTGCACGGGCGTGGATTCGCCGGTGAGCAGGGCCTCGTCGAAGGCGGCGGCATCCAGTGCAACGCCATCGGCAGGCACCGGTTCGCCCGGTGCGATGCGCACTATGTCGCCAACCGCCAGCTGCGCGACAGGGATCTGTTCACGACCGTCTTCGACATCGGTCTCGCGGGTAGCCAGCACGGGTCGCGCGCGCGCCAGTGCATCCACCTGCGCGCTCGCCGCCTTGCGCGCGCCCTGTTCGATCATGCGCGCGGCCAGCAAGAGGAACACGAACATCACCGCCGCATCGAACCAGACGTGCACGCCGTGGCGCACGGTCTCGACCACGCTCGCACCCCAGGCCAGCAGGGTGGAGGAGGCGATCAGCGTGTCCATGCCAAGCCGGCGCAGGCGGATCTCGCGCCACATCCCCTCGAGGAACGGCCAGCCCGAGTAGAACACCACCGGTGCCGAGACCATCACCGTGATCCAACGGAAGAAGTCACGGGTGGATGGCGGCATCTCGCCGGCGGTATCGAGGTAGAGCGCCTCGGCGAACATCATCGCCTGCATCGCGCCCAGCCCGGCGATGCCCATCCGCAGGATCCAGCGGTTACGCTCGCGTCGGCGCGATTCCTCGCGGGCCAGACCGGTGGCGAGGTAGGCGCGATAGCCAAGCTTCGCCATCCGCTCCAATGGCCGCGACAGTGGCGTGGACTCCGGCCGCCAGCGAATCCGCACGCGTCCGGTCACCGCATTGGCGACGACGTCCTCGACGCCTGCTTCCTGCCGCAACGCCTTGTCGATCAACCAGGCACAGGCCGCGCAACGCATGCCGTCGGTAAGCACGGTGATCTCGCGGGCGCCATCGTCCAGCGTGCGCGCATGCCCGGCGACGATGTCCTCGCGGTCCCATGCGCCGTAATCGACCGGCTCGGTGCCGACGCGATCGGCGGCCTCGCTGCGCAGGGTGTAATAATCGGTCAGCTGCGCGTCGCGGATCCATTGCGCGGCAGCGCGGCAACCGTCGCAGCAGAACGCGCGCATCGCACCGGCGACTTCCGCACGCACCGGCTGCGGCGGCAAGGGTTCATCGCAATGAAAACACGCACCCTCGCGGTGCTCGGGCTGGCTCATCGCCTGCGATCATTCCGCCGCGAGCGCGGGCAGCAGCACCACCGAACTCTGTTCCTTCGGCATGCGCGCACGCAGGCGCCAGCTTTCATTGCCCGGCGTCAGGGTGAACTTCCAGGCGTTGCCGCGCGCGCTTTCGAACGGCTCGCTCGACAACCAGCCCTGCGCCTGCGGCTGCGGCTGCAGCTCCAGCACCCGGTCCTGGGTCCGGTCGGTGGGGTGCTCGGCGACCAGGCGCAACGATTGCCCTCGCGGCAACTGTCCGGCCAGCGGCAGCACCTCGACCCGACCATCACGTTCGCGCAGCAGCGCGCGCAAACCCAGTGCGTGAGCGCGTTCGTCAGCGCCGAGATCGGTCTGCTGGATCTGTGCCATCCGCTGCACCGCGTCGTTGACGTCGCCACCATCTCGATGCTGGATCGCGATGGCAAGCGTGGTCAGTCCCGCCACCACCACCAGCGCCGGCAATCCGAACACCAGCCACACCAGCGGTTCGCGGTGCGCCTTGCGCGGTGTCTCGCTCATCACATCGGCCCGAAGAACGTGCTGTCGACCTGTTCGCTGGCCGCACCGTCGCTGGACTTCACCGTGAAGCGCACCGGATTGGAACCCTTCACCCCCTCCGGCGCGCGCAGCGACAGTGGCAGCGTCAGCACTTCCTCCGGCGCCGCCTCGACCGTCATCGCGCCATCGGCCATGCGGATGCCGTTGCCGGCCTCGACCTCGATGCGGTAGGTGCGGGTGACGTTGTCCTTGTTGACCACGCGCAGCGTGTAGCCGTTCTCGACCTCGCCACCACCAACCACGCGATAGAGCGCGTTGCGGTCACGCATCGCCTCGACGATCAGCGGGGTGCGATGGGTCACGCCCCATGCCCAAGCGGCGAAGATCCCGCCCAGCAGCAGGCCATACAGGATCACCCGCGGGCGCAGGACGTGGGTGGTCTTGCTGTCGATCGCGTTCTGCGTCGAGTAGCGGATGAGCCCGCGCGGGTAGCCCATCTTGTCCATCACCTCGTCGCAGGCGTCGATGCAGGCGCCGCAGGCGATGCACTCGTACTGCAGGCCGTTGCGGATGTCGATGCCCACCGGGCATACCTGCACGCAGATGGTGCAGTCGATGCAGTCGCCGAGCTCCTCGGCCGGGAACTTGGGCAACGGCTCGGCGACCGGCTTGAACTCGGCCATGCCGGTGTGGCCTCGCGCCTGCGCGGCGGCATCGGCGGCGACCGCATGACCGGAGAAGCGGAACACGTAGTCGTAGGCCAGCACCTTGTCGATCAGGCCGCGGCCGCGCTCCAGCACGCTGCCCAGTCCACGCTTGCGCGGACCGCGCGGCTCACCGCGCATCGGGTCGTAGGCGATGATCAGCGTGTTGCGATCGAACATCGCGCTCTGGAAACGCGCGTACGGACACATGTACTTGCAGACCTGCTCGCGCATGAAGCCGGCGAAGCCCCAGGTGGCCAGCGCGTAGAAGAACACCCAGAACGTTTCCCAGCCGCCCCATTGCCAGCCGCTGGCGATCAGCGGCGCGCGCTCGAAGAGGTCACGGATCGGGGTGAAGAACCCGACAAAGGTGAAGCCGGTCCAGAGCGCGAACAACGCCCACGCCAAGTGCTTGCCGCCCTTCTTCAGGATCTTCTCGCGGTTCCACGGCATCTTGTCGAGCTTCATGCGCCTGCCGCGATCGCCTTCGATCGCGTTCTCGATCCACATGAAGATCTCGGTCCACACCGTTTGCGGGCAGGCATAGCCGCACCACACGCGGCCTGCGATCGCCGTCACGAAGAACAGCAGCAACCCGGCCATGATCAGCAGCATCGCCAGGAAGATGAAGTCCTGAGGCCAGAAGGTCAGGCCGAAGACGTAGAACTTGCGCGCCGGCAGGTCGAACAGCACCGACTGGCGTCCGTCCCAGTTGATCCACGGGAACACGTAGAACATGCCCAGCAGCACCCACACGGCGATCTTGCGCAGGGTCTGGAAGCGCCCGCCGATCTCGCGTGCGTAGATCTTGCGCTCGCTGACGTAATAGGAATTGCCGGCGTCATCCACGACGTCCAGCGGAATCTTCTTGCTCATCGCGACAACCTCACTCCGGCGGGAGCGCGCGATTGAAGCGGCTGGCCGGACGCAACAGGATCCAGGTGAACAGGCTGGACGACGCGGTCGCCAGCCAGAACATGAAGAAGCCGACGCTGTAGCCCATCGCGCGGCTCATCGGCAGGTTGGGGAAGGTCATGTCGCGCAGCGCCAGCGGGTCAACGAAGGCGAAGAACACCATCGTCGCCACGCACGCGGCGAAGAAGCTCGGCCACAGGATCGCCCCGATCCGCTGCGCGAGCGGTCGGGGCGGGTGATCGAACTGCGGTTCGGTGAAGTGGGTCATCAGTTGGCGGCGCTGCCCTTGGCATGCGCCAGCGACCAGACATAGGCACCGACCAGGCGCGACCGGGTGTCACCCAGCAGCTCGCCATGGGCCGGCATGACGCCGTGGCGGCCATCGGTGATGGTCTTGCGCAGCGACTCGGTGCTGTCGCCGTACAGCCAGTAGTTGTCGGTCAGGTCCGGCGCACCCAGCTGCTGGTTGCCCTTGCCGTCCACGCCATGGCAGCTGACGCAGACGCCGTCATAGAGCTTCTTGCCCTGGCTCGCCATGAAGTCGTTCTGCAGGTTGGCGTTCTGCTGCGGCAGCGTGCGCACGTAGGCAATGACGTACTCGACCGCCTGATCGCCACCGGTGCCCTTCAGCACTTCACCCCACGGCGCCATCACGCCCTGGCGACCCTGCTGGATGCTGGTCAGGATGTCCTCGGGCTTGCCGCCCCAGTTCCAGATCTGGTCGGTGAGATTGGGATAACCCATCGCGCCCTGGGCCTGCGAGCCGTGGCAGGTGGCACAGGTGTTGTTGAAGATGCCACGGCCGATCGTGACCGCCGTCGGATCAGCGGCAAGCTGGTCGATCGGCTTGCCCGCGAACGGTGCGAAGGCCGCCTCGAGCTTCTTGTTCTCGGACGCCTGCTCCTTCTTCATCTCGGCCACCGAGGTCCACTTCGAGGTGCCTGCGAATGCGCCGAAGCCCGGGTAGTAGAGGAGGTAACCAGCCGAGAAGATGATGGTCAGCCAGAACAGGTTGATCCACCACTTCGGCATCGGCTTGTTGTATTCGGTCAGGTTTTCGTCCCAGACGTGGCTGGTCTCGTCCGGTGCCGGATCGCCCGGGCGACGCTTGGAGTTGATCCAGAGCAGCCAGACGCAGCCCAGTACGTTGATGAGGACCAGCGCGATGATCCAGATCGACCATCCGCTGCCGAGGGAAGAGGTCCAGTCGCTCACGGTGATGGCTCCTTGTTGCGGTGGGCGGCATCCACGCCGGCCACGGGTTCTTTGTCATCCAGCGGAAGCCGGGCTGCGGCGTCGAAGTCGCGCTTGCGGCGCGGGCTCCACGCCCAGACCCAGCCGATCAGGAACAGCACCAGCAGGACGGCGGTGATGATGCCCGAGAGCATCTCAGCCGCCCTTCGGCGCTGCCCGGCCGAGGCCCTGCAGGTAGGCAACCACCGCATCAAGCTCGGTCTTGCCCGCAACCGCCGCCGGCGCGTCGGCGATTTCCTGGTCGGTGTACTTGCTGTGCGCCACCTTGTTCAGCGCGCGCATGTTGGCCTGCAGCTGCGGTGCGCTGATCGTGCCGGTCTGCAGCCACGGGAACGACGGCATGTTCGATTCGGGCACCACGTCGCGCGGGTTGATCAGGTGCGCGCGATGCCAGTCATCGGAGTAGCGACCGCCCACGCGTGCCAGGTCCGGCCCGGTGCGCTTGGAGCCCCACTGGAACGGACGGTCGTAGACCGATTCACCGGCCAGCGAGTAGTGACCGTAGCGTTCGGTCTCGAAGCGCAGTGTGCGCACCATCTGCGAATGGCAGTTGTAGCAGCCCTCGCGGATGTAGACGTCGCGGCCGGCCAGTTCCAGTGCCGGATAAGGCTTGACGCCCGGCAGTGGCTGCACGGCCTCGGCCTGGAACATCAGCGGCACGATCTGCGCTAGGCCGCCGAAGGACACCGCGACCGTGATGAGAATCGCCATCAGCGCGACGTTCTTCTCGATCTTCTCGTGGCTGAAGCCCTGGTTGTTGTTGTCACTCATGGCTCGGATCTCCGTCAGGCGCGGGCTTCGGAAGGATGCGGGGTGATCACCGGATTGGGCGCCGCCGTGGCCTTGGCTGCCTGCATCGTCTTGACGACGTTCCAGACCATCACGAACATGCCCACGAGCACCAGCAGACCACCCAGCAGGCGACCCAGGTAATACGGGTAGGTGGCGTTGAGCGATTCGACGAAGCTGTAGGTCAGCGTGCCGTCGGCATTGGTCGCGCGCCACATCAGGCCCTGCATCACGCCGGCAATCCACATCGAGGCGATGTAGAACACCACGCCGACGGTGTGCAGCCAGAAGTGCAGATCGATCGCCTTCACCGAGAACATCTGCTTCTGCTGGGTCAGCCACGGCAGCAGCGCGTAGATCGAACCCAGCGAGATCATCGCCACCCAGCCGAGCGCACCGGCGTGCACGTGGCCGACAGTCCAGTCGGAGTAGTGCGAGAGCGAGTTGACCGTCTTGATCGACATCATCGGGCCTTCGAACGTCGACATCATGTAGAAGCTGATGGAGACGATCAGGAACTTCAGCACCGGGTCGGTGCGCAGCTTATGCCAGGCGCCCGACAGGGTCATGATGCCGTTGATCGCGCCGCCCCACGACGGTGCCAGCAGGATCAGCGAGAACACCATGCCGAGCGACTGCGCCCAGTCCGGCAGCGCGGTGTACTGCAGGTGGTGCGGGCCGGCCCACATGTAGATGGAGATCAGCGCCCAGAAGTGCACGATCGACAGCCGGTAGGAGTAGACCGGACGGCCCGCGACCTTCGGCACGAAGTAATACATCATCCCGAGGAAGCCCGCGGTCAGGAAGAAGCCCACCGCGTTGTGGCCGTACCACCACTGCACCATCGCGTCGACGGCGCCGGCGTACACCGGATAGGAGTGGGTCAGGCTGGAGGGAATCGCCAGGCTGTTGACGATGTGCAGCAGCGCCACGGCCAGGATGAAGCCGCCGTAGAACCAGTTGGCGACGTAGATGTGCTTGACCTTGCGGATCGCGATGGTGCCGAAGAACAGCACTGCATACGCGACCCAGACCGCCGCGATCAGCACGTCGATCGGCCAGATCAGTTCCGCGTACTCCTTGCCCTGGGTCAGGCCCAGCGGCAGGCTGACGGCCGCGGCCACGATCACCAGCTGCCAGCCCCAGAACACGAAGGCCGCAAGCTTGTCCGAGATCAGCCGGACGTGGCTAGTGCGTTGCACGCACCACAGGCTGGTGGCGAACAGCGCGCTGCCACCGAAGGCGAAGATCACCGCATTGGTGTGCAGCGGGCGCAGGCGACCGTACTGCAGCCACGGGATGCCGTCGGTCATGGTCGGCCAGTAGAGCTGCGCGGCGATGATGACGCCGACCAGCATGCCGACAACGCCCCACAGCACGGTGGCGATGGCGAACTGCATCACCACCTTGTCGTTGTAGAAGCCTTTGGTTTCCGTAGTCATTGCAGGTTCCTCGATGACGCCTGGCATTGTTGAGACTGCGTGGGGCCGTCTTCTTGATCCGGGTCAAGAATGACGGGGGTCGCGCGGATTCAGGCCTAGTTTAACCATTCGGGCGCGTCCGTTTCGCGATTCATTCTCATTCAAGCGCTTTTCGGGTGGGCAACATCGACATCGCCTACTTGCCCACGCAAAAGGTACTGAAGATCGCGCCGAGCAGGTCATCGGGCAGGCTGCGGCCGGTGATCTCCCCCAGCGCGTCACGCGCCAGCCGCAGGGCTTCGGCGGCCAGCTCGGGCTGGGCGGCGGCCAGTTCCTCGGCGGCCTGCGTCAACCATCCCGCGCAGTCGTCAAGCGCGCGCACGTGGCGAGCCCGCGCACTGAACGCGCCCTCGCCCGCTTCGAGGCCGTGCCCCACGATCTCGGCGACCGCTGCCTCCAGCGCTTCCAGCCCGCGACCATCGCGCGCGGACACCGCAAACGATGGTGCAGGCAGGCGGGCAAGGGCCGCGGGGTCCAGCAGGTCGGCCTTGTTGAAGATGCACAGGCGTCGTGGCACCTCTTCGAGCTGCGCAAGCAAACCAGCGGCATCCTCGGGTGAACGTGCATCGACCACCACCAGTGCGAGGTCGGCGCGAGCCAGCTCGTCGCGGGCGCGGCGGATGCCCTCGCGTTCGATCGCGTCCGTGGTCTCGCGCAGGCCGGCGGTATCGACCAGGGTCAGTTCGATGTCGCCGATCCGCACCGTCTCGCGCAGCAGGTCGCGGGTGGTGCCGGCGATGTCGGTGACGATCGCCCGCTCGCTGCGCGCCAGCGCGTTGAGCAGCGAGCTCTTGCCGGCATTCGGCGGCCCGACGATCACCGCGTGCAGGCCGTCGCGGAGGCGCTGGCCGGCTTCGGCGCGGGCCCGCAGGCGGTCAAGATCGGCGCGGATCGCCGCGAGCGTCGCGCCCAACCGCGCTTCGGAGAGCGTCTCCAGCGGCTCGTCGGCGAAGTCGATCGCCGCTTCGGCCTGCACCCGCAGGGCCATCAGTTGCGCAGCCAGCGCCTCCATCTCGCGCGAGAAGGCTCCATCGAGCGAGCGTCGCGCCGCGCGCGCGGCCTGCGCGCTGCCGGCGGCGATCAGGTCGGCCAGCGCCTCGGCTTGGGCCAAGTCGAGCTTGCCGTTGTCGAAGGCGCGCGCACTGAACTCGCCGGGCCCCGCCTGGCGCGCACCGTGGCCGATCGACACATCGACCAGCTGACGCAGCAACGCCGGACTGCCGTGCGCCTGCAACTCGGCGACATCCTCGCCGGTGAAGCTCGCCGGCGCAGGAAAGGCGAGCGCGATGCCGTCATCGAGCATGTCCCCCCACGCATCCACGAACCGGCAGTAATGTGCCCGTCGCGGCGACAGCCGGCGCGCGCAGATCGCCTCGGCGATCGCGATCGCTCGCGGGCCTGACAACCGCACGATGCCCACTCCACCCGCGCCCGCCGCGGTGGCGATGGCGACCAGCGTGTCGCGATGCGGGTCCGGATTCATCGCGCAAGCATCGCAGGTCGTGCCATCGCAAAGAAGAAGGGCCCGCATCGCGGGCCCGCCTTCGTCACTTCTTATCGCCCTTGCCGGCTGCCGGCTTGACCGGGCTGCCCTTCGGCGGCGCGTCACCGTACTTCCTCAGCATGTACCACTGCTGCAGCAGGCCGAGTCCGCCGTTCGCGACCTGGTACAGCACCAGGCCCGCGGGCAGGAAGGCCAGCAGCACGCCGAACACGATCGGCATCGCCTTCATCATCTTCTGCTGCATCGGGTCCATGCCCGGCGCCATCGGCGTCAGGTGCTGGGTGGCGATCATGATCGCGGCGTTCAGCACCGGCAGGATGAAGTAGGGATCGCGCGCAGTGAGGTCCTGGATCCAGCCGATCCACGGCGCGTGGCGCAGCTCCACCGCTTCCGACAGCACCCAGTACAGGGTCATGAAGATCAGGATCTGCGGGATGATGGGCAGACAGCCACCGACCGGGTTGATCTTCTCGGTCTTGTACAGCTCCATCATCGCCTGCTGGAACTTCTGCTTGTCGTCCCCGTAGCGTTCCTTGAGCTGCTGCATGCGCGGCTGAAAGCGGCGCATCTTGGCCGCCGACTTGTACTGCGCGTTGGACAGCGGGAACAGGGCGATCTTCAGCAGCACCACCAGGCCGATGATCGCCCAGCCCCAGTTGCCGATCAGCTGGTGCAGCTTGGAAAGGATCCAGAACAGACCCTGGCCAAGCAGGGCGAAGATCGAGAAGCGGCTGTAATCGACCGCCCGCTCCAGCCCCTGCACCTTCTGCGCCTGGATCTGCTCGACCAGCTTCGGGCCAACCCACAGTCGCGCGGCGGTGGTTGCGCTCTGGCCCGGCGCGAGCGTGAACTGCGGCCCGGTGGCGGAAATCGCCGCGGCCGGGCCCTGCTGGTCGAGCGCGTACAGCGCCGGCTGGTCGGCCTGCGGGATCCAGGCGGTAAAGAAGTGATGCTGCAGCATCGCCAGCCAGCCGTTGCCGATGGTACGGTTGAGGTGACCGTCGTCGAGATAGTCATCGAAGCGACGCCGCTCGTAGCCTTCCTCCTTGCTGAACCAGGTCGCGCCGCGGAAGCTGTAGGACTCCGGGTGGAACATGTTCGCCTGGATCGCCTGCGGCACCTGCACCAGCTGCCGATAGACATAACCACTCCACGGTGCGCTACCGGCGTTGCGCACCACATCGCGCACTTCCACCACGTAGCTGCCGCGCTTGAGCACATAGGTGCGCTGGATGCTGACGCCATCCGGGCCGTTCCAGACGAACGGGATGTCCAAGCTGTCCTGCCCGGCGGCAAGCGCGTAGGCCTTGCCGGGTTCTGCCGGCACGAAACCCGACTGATGGCTCGGCGCGGAAGCCCCGTTCTGCCCCACCCAGCCGGTCTGCGCCGCCGCAAAGCGGGCAGGCTCAGGGCTGAACATCCTGACCGGCGGGCTGCCGGTGTCGCGCGTCTGCGGGTACCCGAGCAGATCGGCCTGGCTCACGCCACCGCCGTCGAGCGCCAGCTTGAGCACGTCGGTGGTGGCGATGACGCCCTGCGCCGCCGCGACCGGCACCGAGACAGGGCCCTGCCCGGGTGCTGCCGGCACCGGCGCGACCGGCACGGCAGGTGCTGCGGTGGTGGGTGACTGGCCGGGAACCATCGCCGGCACGGGTGCCACCTGCGGGGTCGGGGTCGCCGGCGCCAGTGCGGCCTGTTGTTCCCTGCCCCACTCCATCCACAGCAAGGTCGCCACCATCAGCCAGGCGAAGAGGAGGAAAAGACGGGTCTGGTTCATGCAGGCGTGCTCGGGTCGGGCCGATCGCGGGATGGCCCGGGGTTCGGGGAACGGGAATCGCCGCGCATTGTGCCGGTCGCGTCCAGTCGCGGCAACGCGCCAGCGCGGCGCAGGGTCTCAAGGAGGGCTTCGGCAAGCGCGCGGTTTTCCAGCTTCCCGGCGGCGGGTTTGGCCACCGCAACCAGCGCGCGCGGCAGCAGCTCGGTGCGATGCCGGCGGAAGACATCGCGCCACACCCGCTTGATTCGGTTGCGGCCGACCGCACGCGGATCGACCTTGCGCGAAACCGCCAGACCCAGCATCGCCGCATGCCCATCGTCAGGAAGCGGTGCGACGTGCAGCGTCAGGGCCGGGTGATGGATGCGGCGCGCCTGGGAGAACACATGGCCATATGCCGCACGCGAACGCACCCGCGCCGTTTTCGGGAAACGGGCGGGTGCGGGAAGTGTCATGTCAGCGTCAGGTGCAAGTCCGGGCGCCGGGAACCACGGATGCGGCGCGCGGGCGCCGCCAGCCGGGATCAGGCCGACAGGACCTTGCGGCCCTTGGCGCGGCGACGGGCCAGGATCTTGCGGCCATCAGCAGTCGCCATGCGGGCGCGAAAACCGTGATCGCGCTTGCGCTTGAGGTTGCTGGGCTGGAAAGTGCGCTTGGTGGCCATGGTGAGGACCGAATCGGGAAACAGAACCGAAAATTCTAGCGCGCCTGAACAGGCCGGGTCAAGCGCGGATTCCGAGTACCGCCCGGGACATCATGGGCGATGCTACCCTGCCCTGTCCCGCCGCGCGCAGCCACTGGCCGTGCGGCCCCGCGACCCAGAACAGCCGACCATGACCTTCCCGCCGTTGTCCCCCGCCCCCGATGCCGCGCATGATCCCTGGCCGCGCTGCATGGAACGGCTGGCGGCCGAGCTGCCGCTGGAAGACGTACACACCTGGCTGAAACCGCTGCAGGCCAGTGCGCAGGCGCACGGCATGGTGCTGTACGCGCCCAACGCGTTCGTGGTCGAGGAGGTCCGCAGCCGCTACCTGCCGCGGATCCGCGAGTTGCTTGCGCATTTCGCCGGCAGCCCCGAGGTGCAGCTTGAGATCGGCACGATGCCCGCGCCGCGCCCCGTGGAGGCGACCACGTCCGCCCGAACACTCCCCGCCGCGCGTGCCGAGCCGTTCCACGGCAACGTCGATTCGCATTACAGCTTCGACAATTTCGTCGAGGGCCGCAGCAACCAGATGGCGCGCGCCGCCGCCTGGCACGCCGCACAGAAACCGGGCGACCGGGCGCACAACCCGCTGCTGCTCTACGGCGGCACAGGGCTCGGCAAGACCCATCTGATGTTCGCCGCCGGCAACGAGATGCGCCGGCAGAATCCGGCCGCGCGCGTGCTCTACATGCGCAGCAACGAGTTCTACAACGAGTTCTTCCGCGCCCTGCAGGAACGCACCGCCGA
Source organism: Pseudomonadota bacterium (assembly GCA_023393895.1). Next base: position 3,377 of record JAEXBT010000091.1, on the reverse strand, counting down.
CCAGTTCAAGCGCCGCTTCCAGCAGATCGATGCCCTGCTGCTCGATGACATCCAGTTCTTCGCTGGCAAGGACCGTACCCAGGAAGAGTTCTTCCACACCTTCAATGCGCTCTTCGATGGCCGCCAGCAGATCATCCTGACCTGCGACCGCTATCCCCGCGAAGTCGACGGGCTGGAAGCGCGGCTGAAATCGCGGCTGGCCTGGGGCCTGTCGGTCGCCATCGACCCGCCCGATTTCGAAACCCGTGCCCAGATCGTGCTGGCCAAGGCCCAGGAACGGGGTGTTCATCTTCCTGAAGATGTGGCTTTCCTGCTCGCCAAGCGCATGCATTCCAACGTCCGTGATCTGGAAGGCGCCCTCAACACGCTGGCGGCGCGGGCCAACTTCACCGGCCGCACCATTACCGCCGAATTCGCCCAGGAAACGCTGCGCGACCTGTTGCGTGCCCAGCAGGCGCTGGTTTCCATCCCCAACATCCAGAAGACCGTGGCAGACTACTACGGGCTGCCGCTCCGTGAGCTCCTGTCCAAGCGCCGCACCCGTTCGCTGGCCCGTCCGCGGCAGGTGGCGATGGCGCTGGCCAAGGAACTCACCGAGCACAGCCTGCCGGAAATCGGGGATGCCTTCGGGGGGCGGGATCACACCACGGTGCTGCATGCCTGCCGGCAGGTGCGCAGCCTGGTGGAAACCGACCCCAAGCTCCACGAGGACTGGGACAAGTTGCTGCGCAAGCTCACCGAGTAAGCCACGGGATAAACGAGGGGATGATCGTGCGAAGAGGCTGTGGACAAGTTGGGGATGCAACTGACCAAGAAAGTTGCCCACAGGATTTCCCGGGTAGTCCGCATGCCTTCACACAGCCCTTCTGATTCGAAAAAGTTAAAATTAATCAGTGATTTAAGTCTGTTTTCCACTGAATCCGAAACGCCCAGCACCACCGCATTTGTTTAGTTATCCCGTTTCATAAAAGCCATAGCGACCCGACCCGCAAAGGAATCCATTCGATGCGTTTCTCCCTGCAACGCGAAGCCCTGTTGAAGCCCCTGGCCCAGGTGGTCAACGTGGTCGAAAGGCGGCAGACCCTGCCGGTACTGGCCAACCTGTTGCTGCAGGTGGAGGACGGCAGGATCTCGCTGACCGGTACCGATCTCGAGGTCGAGATGGTCGCGCGCGCCGAAGCCCAGGACACCGAGGCGGGAGAAACCACCATCCCGGCGCGCAAGTTCTTCGACATCGTCCGTGCCCTGCCTGATGGCAGCAAGGTGACGGTCAGCCAGTCCGGCGACAAGATCAGCGTGCAGGCCGGCCGCAGCCGTTTCAGCCTGGCCAGCCTGCCGGCGAATGATTTCCCGTCGATCGACGAGGTCGATGCCACCGAACACGTGCAGGTGCCCGAATCGGCACTCAAGGAACTCATCGACCGCACCGCCTTCGCGATGGCGCAGCAGGATGTGCGCTACTACCTCAATGGCCTGTTGTTCGACCTGCGCGATGATTCGCTGCGCTGCGTGGCCACGGACGGCCATCGCCTGGCGATGTGCGAGGCGGCGCTGGAACAGGGCGGGCAGAAGCGCCAGATCATCGTGCCGCGCAAGGGCGTGCAGGAACTGCAGCGCCTGCTCGAGGGCGGCGACCGCGTGCTGGATCTCGAACTCGGGCGCAACCATATCCGCGTCAAGCGTGACGATGTGACCTTCACCAGCAAGCTGATCGACGGCCGCTTCCCGGATTACGAGGCGGTGATTCCGATCGGCGCCGACAAGCAGGTCACGGTGGACCGCGAGACGCTTCGGGCCGCGTTGCAGCGTGCGGCGATCCTGTCCAACGAGAAGTATCGCGGCGTGCGGGTGGAGGTCTCCCCGAACCAGATGCGGATCCAGACCAACAACCCGGAACAGGAAGAGGCGCAGGAGGATGTCGAAGCCGACACCAAGGTGGATGGCCTGCAGATCGGCTTCAACGTGACCTACCTGCTGGATGCGCTGGGCGCGCTCCGTGATGAACAGGTGGTGCTGTCGATGCGTGATGCGAATTCCTCCGCCCTGGTGCAGGAAGCCGGCAACGAGCGCAGCCGCCACGTGGTGATGCCGCTGCGGCTCTGACATGCGGCTCATGCTGTTCCACGTGAAACATCACCGCCCGGCTCGTCCGGGCGGTGTCGTCTGGGGGGGCCGCGGGTGCGGCTAACCCGTCTCGATCTGCATGATGTGCGCTCGATTGAAGCTGCGAGGCTAGCGCCCGGGCCTGGTCTCAACCTGCTGCTCGGGGAGAACGGGGCCGGCAAGACCAGCGTGCTGGAAGCCATCCATCTGCTGGGCTACGGCCGTAGCTTCCGCGGACGGGTCCGTGATGGCTTGATCCACACCGCGGCCGAGGCCGTGCAGGTCTACGTGGAGTGGGAGGAGGCCGGGCGAACCCATCGGGCGGGATTGCGTCACACGGGTGCCAGCTGGGAAGGCCGGATCGATGGTGCCAGCCTGCCGCAGCTGGGGGATTTCTGTGCCGCCTTCGCGATCATCACCTTTGAACCCAGCAGTCATGCGCTGGTGTCGGGAAGTGGCGAGCCACGCCGGCGGTTCCTCGACTGGGGTTTGTTCCACGTGGAACCCAATTATCTTCAGTTGTGGCGTCGCTATCAGCGGGCCTTGCGTCAACGGAACGCGCTGTTGAAGGCACGTCAAATCGGCCAACTGGATGCCTGGGACCATGAGCTGGTCGAAGCTGCTGCGCCCCTGAACCGGCATCGTGAAGCCTACGTTGCCGACCTGCTTCCGCATTTGCAGGCAGTCACGGAACATCTGCTTCCGAGTTTCGGCATCGCCGCACTCGGGTTCCAGCCCGGCTGGAGGCAGGAGCAGTTCCCGCTGGCCGATGCACTGCTGCTGGGTCGCGAGCGTGACCTGGCGCTCGGGCATACGGGGACCGGGCCTCATCGCGCCGACTGGAGGGTCGACTTCGTGGCCAGGCCCGACCGAGAGCCCTACTCCCGCGGGCAGGCCAAGCTCGTGGCATTGGCCTGCCTGCTCGCGCAGGCCCGCCATCTGCGTCAGGAGCGTGGCGAATGGCCGGTCGTGCTGCTGGATGATCTCGCATCGGAGCTCGATGGGCGCCATCGGCAGCGCGTGCTGCATGAACTCTCGAGTGGTGGTGCCCAGGTCTTCCTCACCGGCACCGAGGCGCTCCCGGAGCTGGCCGGGCATTCGGTCGCCACGTTCCACGTGGAACACGGCACCGTGGCTCAGGTGACTGCCTGAGCGCGGACTCGGCCCTCTCCCGGATGCTATAATTGACTGTTGATTTTCAGGTCTTCCGGCGCGCCTTTCGGCGCGCCCGACAGGAGTTCCCATCCGCATGACGGAAGCGACCCCGGCCCCGC
>JAEXBT010000080.1 GCA_023393895.1 Pseudomonadota bacterium | reverse complement strand
GCGACCGGGATGCGCAGCGCAAGGCCGGCGAGTTCCTGATTCGGCGCGGTTTCAGCATCGAACAGATGCGCCAGGCGACTGGCCGCGACCCGTTCGACGACGACATCGCCTGAAATCGACGAGCCGGCGGCACTCGGCGGGGCACAGGTCCCGCCTCTGCCCTGTTAACCTTGTCATTACCGCCTGTCGGCAGCCGCCCGCGCCCGCATTCCAGCGGCGCGGGCAGCGCCGTGTCCGACCGGCCCGCCTTTGCATTTTCCGGAACACCATGAAGACCACCGCCGACATCCGCCGGGATTTCCTCGACTTCTTCGCCGCCCGCGGCCACACCATCGTGCCCTCCGCCTCGCTTGTCCCGGGCAACGATCCCACCCTGCTGTTCACCAACTCGGGGATGGTGCAGTTCAAGGACGTGTTCCTCGGTGCGGAAAAGCGCAGCTACGTGCGCGCGGCCGACGTCCAGCGTTGCCTGCGCGCAGGCGGCAAGCACAACGACCTCGATTCCGTGGGATACACCGCGCGCCACCACACCTTCTTCGAGATGCTCGGCAACTGGTCGTTCGGTGACTACTTCAAGAAGGAAGCGATCGAATGGGCCTGGGAGCTGCTGACGGGCGTCTGGCAGCTGCCGGCCGAACGCCTGCTCGCTACCGTCTACCACACCGATGAGGAGTCCTTCGCGATCTGGCGCGACGTCATCGGCTTGCCCGAGGACCGCATCATCCGCATCGGCGACAACAAGGGCGCGCCGTTCGCTTCCGACAACTTCTGGCAGATGGCCGACACCGGCCCGTGCGGCCCGTGCACCGAGATCTTCTACGACCACGGCGCCCAGTACGCCGGCGGGCCGCCCGGTTCGCCGGACGAGGACGGCGACCGTTTCATCGAGATCTGGAACAACGTCTTCATGCAGTTCGACCGTGCCACCGACGGCACGCTGACGCCGCTGCCCGCCCCCTGCGTCGACACCGGCATGGGCCTGGAGCGCATCGCCGCGGTGCTGCAGGGCGTTCACTCGAATTACGAGATCGACCTGTTCCAGTCGCTGATCCGCGAGGCCGGCGCGCTCACCGGCACGGCCGACCTCGACAACAAGTCGTTGCGGGTGATCGCCGACCACATCCGCGCCGCCAGCTTCCTGATCGCCGATGGCGTGCTGCCCTCCAACGAGGGCCGCGGCTACGTGCTGCGCCGGGTCATCCGACGCGCGCTGCGCCATGGCTGGATGCTGGGCGTGCGCCAGCCGTTCTTCCACAAGCTGGTGGCCACCCTCGATGGGCTGATGGGCGAGGCCTACCCGATCCTTCGCGAGCAGCGCGCCACGGTCGAGCGCGCACTCAAGGCCGAGGAGGAGCGCTTCGCCGAGACGCTCGATGGCGGCATGCGCATCTTCAACGAAGTTGCCGCACGCAGCAGCGACATGATCCCCGGCACGGATGCCTTCCGCCTGTACGACACCTACGGCTTTCCGCTCGACCTGACCCAGGACATGGCGCGTGAACGCGGCATGTCGGTGGACGTGGCCGGCTTCGACGCGGCGATGCAGCAGCAGAAGGACACCGCGCGCGCTGCCGGCAAGTTCGGCGGCGGCCTGGTGCTGCCGGCCGAACTCGTTGCCCAGCTGCAGCCGACCGATTTCCTCGGTTATGAGGCGCTGGAAAGCGACGGGCTGCGCATCCTCGCGCTGATGGAGAACGGCAAGCCGGTGCAGGAGGTCGAAGCCGGCGACGACATCGTCGTGATCCTCGACCGCACGCCCTTCTACGCCGAATCCGGCGGCCAGGTCGGCGACACCGGTGGTCTGGATGGCGTCGAGAGCCGCTTCAGCGTGACCAACACGGTCAAGCTCGCGGGCCAGTTCCACGGCCACGTCGGGCGGCTGCAGTTCGGCCGCCTGCGCGTCGGCGACCAACTGCATGGCGCCGTGGAAGGACAGCGCCGCGCGGCCACCCTGCTCAACCACACCGCAACCCACCTGCTGCACGCGGCGCTGCGGAAGGTACTCGGCACCCATGTCCAGCAGAAAGGGTCGCTCGTCGCCCCCGATCGCCTGCGCTTCGACTTCTCGCACTTCCAGCCGGTGAGCATCGATGAGCTCGCCGAGATCGAACGCCGCGTCAATGCCGAGATCCGCGCCAACCACGAGGGTGAGATCCGGCAGATGGCGATGCAGGAGGCGCTCGACTTCGGTGCGATGGCGCTGTTCGGCGAGAAGTACGGCGAGCAGGTGCGCGTGCTCAAGTTCGGCGAAGGCTCGATCGAACTCTGCGGTGGCACCCACGTGCGCCGCACCGGCGACATCGGCCTGTTCAAGATCATGTCCGAAGGCGGTGTCTCCGCCGGCGTGCGCCGCATCGAGGCGGTGACCGGGCAGGCCGCGCTCGATCATGTTGCAAGCGTCGAATCACGCATGGCTGATGCCTCGCGCCTGCTGGGCGGCGCGCCGATGGAGCTCGGTGACAAGTTGCGGATGCTGCTCGATCGGCAGAAGAAGCTCGAGCGCGAACTGGAGTCGATGAAGGCCAAGGCCGCCAGCGGGGCCACCAGCGATCTGGCCGGACAGGCGCAGCAGGTCGGTGGCCTCAGCGTGCTTGCCGCACGCGTCGAAGGCTTCGATGCCAAGGCGCTGCGCGAGGCGATGGACCAGCTCAAGCAGAAACTCGGCGACGCGGTGATCGTGCTGGCGGGTGCCGATGGCAACGGCAAGGTCGCGCTGGTCGCCGGCGTCAGCGGTGCTGCGCAAGGCAAGGTCAAGGCCGGGGAACTTCTGGCCGATGTCGCGCGTCAGATCAATGGCAAGGGCGGCGGCCGCCCGGACATGGCCCAGGGCGGGGGCGAAGACAGTCCAGCGCTCGCGTCGGCTCTGGCAGGCATCCGCGACTGGGTGGCTGGCCGGATTAACTGAACCCCCGACAACCGTCGGAATAAATTGTTCCCCCGCGCAAGATTGTGGAATAATTTGTTCTCAGGTGGCAGTGCAACAGCGACATCCCCCGCGCTGCCGTAGGCAAGGACACGACATGAATGGGTCGCCGTCCTCGCCTACGGGCTGCTGGAAAACACTTTCTTACATATCCGTGTGGCAGTGTCCGCTCATGCTGAACACGTTGCATTTCATGGACCACTCCGCTGCGGCGGACCAATGGAGGGATGGCGATGCTGATACTCACGCGCCGGGTTGGTGAAACCCTGATGATCGGGGACTCGGTGACCGTGACGGTCCTGGGCGTCAAGGGCAATCAGGTCCGCGTCGGCATCACGGCGCCGAAGGATGTCGCCGTTCATCGCGAGGAAATCTACAAGCGCATTCAGGACGTTGGCGACGATGGCGCGCCTGACGTCACCAAAGATCCCGAAGGTTTGCCCGCGAACGCCTGAGCGGCTATCCTACGCGGCAGGCGGCGTCAGCCGCCTTTGACGTTCCGGAGAGTTGCCCGAGAGGCCGAAGGGGCTCCCCTGCTAAGGGAGTATGGGGTCAAAAGCTCCATCGAGGGTTCGAATCCCTCACTCTCCGCCAGTCACAAGCGCATTCATGGTGTTGACGCAACGCAGCGCCTTCACCATAATTCCGCTTCTGCCACGCGCCCGTAGCTCAGCTGGATAGAGCACCAGGCTACGAACTTGGGGGTCGGAGGTTCGAATCCTTCCGGGCGCGCCATTCTAAAGACGAAACCGGCCTTCCAGGTCGGTTTTTTCTTTTGGCCGACAGGCTCCGCACGACATCATGTGCATGCTTCCGCGCATGAAAAACCCGCCGCATCCCTGCGACGGGTTTCATGCGCATCGATGCGGCAGGCCGCTCAGATGAAGGGGTCGAACGGATCCTGCAGGACGATGTTGGCATCGCGGTCGGGCCCGGTCGAAACGATCGCCAGCGGGCAACCGGCCAGTTCCTCCAGCGCACGCAGGTAGGCGCGCGCGGCCGGCGGCAACTGGTCCCACTCGGTGATGCCCGCGGTGGATTCCTGCCAGCCCGGGAACTCAAGGTAGACCGGCGTGCATTCCTCCCAGCCCTTGGCGTCGAGCGGCGCGTATTCGGTGCGCTTGCCACGGTATTCGTAGGCGATGCACATCTTCAGCGTCTCCATCCCGTCAAGGATGTCGAGCTTGGTGATGCACAGGCCGGTGATGCCATTGATCGCCACCGCGCGCTTGAGCGCGACGATGTCCATCCAGCCGCAGCGACGCGGGCGACCAGTGGTCGCGCCGTATTCCTGGCCACGGTCGCGGATGCCCTGCCCCACTTCGTCGTGCAGCTCGGTCGGGAACGGCCCGCTGCCAACCCGGGTGGCATAGGCCTTGGCGATGCCGAGCACGTAGTCGATGGCATCGGCGCCGACGCCGGTGCCCGCATACGCACCGCCCACCGTGGTGTTGGACGAGGTGACATACGGATAGGTGCCATGGTCGATGTCGAGCAGCGAGCCCTGCGCGCCTTCGAACAGCACGTTCTTGCCCTGCCGGCGCAGGTCGTGAAGGATGCCGGCGACGTCGGCCTTCATCGGTTCGACGTATTCGCCGAACGCCAGTGCCTCGTCCAGCGTCTGCTGGAAGTCGATCGCATCGACCTTCAGGTACTGGGTCAGGACGAAGTTGTGGTAATCCAGCGCCACGCGCAGCTTCTCGGCCAGCTCGTCCGGGTAATGCAGGTCGGCGATGCGGATGCCGCGACGCGCCACCTTGTCCTCGTAGGCGGGGCCGATGCCGCGGCCGGTGGTTCCGATCGCGGACTTGCCCGCGGCCTTCTCGCGCGCCTGGTCCAGTGCGATGTGGTATGGCATGATCAGCGGCGTCGCCGGGCTGATCTTCAGCCGCGAGCGGACCTCGACACCATTGGCCTCGAGCTCCGCGATCTCCTTCTGCAGCGCGCCCGGATGCAGCACCACGCCGTTGCCGATCAGGCACAGTGCGTCATCGCGCAGGATGCCAGACGGGATCAGGTGCAGCACCGTCTTCTTGCCGCCGATCACCAGCGTGTGGCCGGCGTTGTGGCCGCCCTGGAAGCGCACCACGCCGCCGATGTCCTGCGTCAGCAGATCGACGATCTTGCCCTTGCCTTCATCGCCCCACTGGGCACCGAGAACGACGACCGACTGACCCATTTGCCTGCTCCAGACGTGAGAAAAGCCGAGGCGTGCCCCGGCTTTTGTGCATTCTACCGGCTCGCGGGCCGGACCGCGAGCGGCGCTCAGCGGTCGTTGCGCAGGTATTGCAGGAACGGGTCGTTGCGCTCCAGCACCATCACCGCGTTGCCGTCCCTGAACGAGGCGCGATAGGCGTCCAGGCTGCGCTGGAAGGCGTAGAAGCCCGGATCCTTCTGCGCAGCGGCAGCGTACAGCCGTGCGGCCTCGGCATCACCCTCACCGCGCAACTTCTGGGCGTCGCGCTCGGCTTCGGCGAGCACCACGGCCTGGTCGCGATCAGCCTGACCGCGGATCGCCCGCGCCTGCTCCTCGCCCTCAGCGCGCAGCTTGCTGGCCACCTGCTGACGTTCGGCGCGCATGCGGTCGTAGACCTGGCCGATCACCTCGCTGTCGGTCGGCAGGTCGATCTGCTTGAAGCGGATGTCGACGATGTGCATGCCCAGGCCCTTGGCCGCATCGTTGATCTCCGGCAGCTGCTTTTCGATCAGCTCGCTGCGGTGCCCGGACACCAGCTGCTTGAGCGTGCGGGCGTTGATCTCGTTGCGCAGCGAGTTCTTGATGATCGGCTCGAGGCGGGCGATCGCGCTGCGCTCGTCGCCACTGGTGGCGCGATAGAACGCCGCGGCATCGTGGATGTAGCCGATCGCGACGAAATCGACGCTGACGTCCTTGCGCTCGGAGGTCAGCGAGCGCTCCGGCGAGAACGCATTGGCCGAGAAGCGACGGTCGAACACCCGCGCGGACTCGATCAGCGGCACCTTGAAGTGCAGGCCCGGCCCGATGTTGGTGCGGACCACGCGACCCAGGTTGAGCACGATGGCGGTCTGGCCTTCACGCACCACGTAGAAGGAGCCGGTGGCGATCAGCAGCGCCACCACGACCAGCGGCAGGATGCGGGTAGTGAACCAGTTCATGTCAGCGGCCCTCCGTGTTCCGCGGCTGGCGTTCCGGGCGCGCACGCGCGTCCCCGGTGGCGGCCTCGATCACCGGTACCGTCGCCGCGGGCAACGCCGTGGAAGCCGCGGGTGCGGCGGCAGTCGTGCCCTGGCCTTCCATCGGCACGTAGATCAGCTGGCGGCCATCGCCCCCGACCACCTTTCGGTTCTGGGTCAGCACTTCCTGCACGGTTTCCAGCCACAGGCGCTTGCGCGTGACTTCCGGCGCGGACTTGTACTCGGCGACCAGCAGGTTGAACCGCTCGGCGTCACCGGTGGCACGCGCCACCTTGGCGGTCTTGTAGCCCTCGGCCACGGCGCGGACGCTGGCGGCCTGGCCGCGTGCTTCCGGCACCACCTTGGCGGCATAGGCACGTGCTTCGTTCACCAGTCGCTCGTTCATCTGCTGGGCGCTGTTGACCTCGTCGAAGGCCGGCT
>JAEXBT010000067.1 GCA_023393895.1 Pseudomonadota bacterium | reverse complement strand
GCTTCTACCTGTTCGACCTGATCCTCTACCCGCAGGACTTCATCTACCTCACGGGCCTGCTGGTCATCTCGGCGCTCTCGCTCTTCCTGTTCACCGCGGTCGCGGGGCGCCTGTGGTGCGGCTATGCCTGCCCGCAGACGGTGTGGACCGAGATCTTCATGTGGATCGAGAACGCGATCGAGGGCGATCGTGGCCGCCGCATGAAGCTCGACCGGATGCCGTGGAACCGCCAGAAGATCACCAAGAAGGGCGCCAAGCACACCGCCTGGGTCCTGTTCGCGTTGTGGACGGGCTTCACCTTCGTCGGCTTCTTCACCCCGGTCCGCGAGCTGTTCGCGCGGGCGCCGCTGATCGCCCCGGGCTGGCAGTGGGGCGGCTGGGAGACCTTCTGGGTCTTCTTCTACGCACTGGCCACCTGGGGCTTCGCCGGCTTCATGCGCGAGCAGGTCTGCAAGTACATGTGCCCGTACGCGCGCTTCCAGAGCGCGATGTTCGACCGCAACACCCTGATCATCGCCTACGACCCGATGCGCGGCGAGCCGCGCGGCCCGCGCAAGCGCGGCCTGGGCAGCGTGCTCGAGCGTGGCCGCGGCCTGATCGACAAGATCTCCGCCTACGATTTCGTGTTCCGGGCCTCCGGCCATGCGGTCGCCGCGGACGCTGCCGCCGCCGCGCGCGGTCACACCGGGATGGCGGAAATCGCGCCGGTGCCCGAGCCGCTGCCGAAGTTCCCCACCGAAGAGCTGGGCGACTGCATCGATTGCACCATCTGCGTGCAGGTCTGCCCGACCGGCATCGACATCCGCGACGGCCTGCAATACGAGTGCATCGCCTGCGGCGCCTGCATCGATGCCTGTGACGAGGTCATGGACAAGATGGGCTATCCGCGTGGCCTGATCCGCTACTCGACCCAGAACGCGATCGACAGCCGCGGCACCCACGTGCTGCGCCCGCGCGTGATCGTGTACGGCTTGCTGCTCACCGCCATCTTCGCCGCCTGGCTGTGGGGGGTGACGCATCGCACGCCGCTGATCGTCGAAGCGATCCGTGACCGCAACGCGCTCTATCGCGTGGTCGCGGGCGGCGAGACCGAGAACAGCTACACGCTGCGCGTGGTCAACAAGGATTCGGTGGCGCGCGAGCTGGTGATCGACGTCAAGGCCGGCGATGGCATCCGCCTGCCGCAGGGCACGATGACGGTGAGCGCCGACGCCGAGGAGGTGTTGACGCTGCCGGTGACCTTGCGCGCACCGGATGCGGTGCGCGGGCAGAAGCCCGTGGTGTTCGAGGTGAAATCCGTCGATGGCGCGGTGAGCCAGACGGTCGAGAGCAATTTCTTCGGGCCGATGTGATGAACGACAAGCAGAGGAAGCCCCATCGCGAGCCGATGGTGTGGTTGATCGTGGCGCTGCCGGCGGCGGTGGTGGTGGCGGGGCTGGTGACGCTGGGCATCGCCATCCAGAACCGCGATGGCGGCGAGGTCCGCGACGAGGTCTCGCGCATGGGCCGCGTGCTGCAGGAAACCGACCTGGGGCCGGACGAGCAGGCCGCGCGCCTGCGCCTGACGGCCTTGCTGCGCGAGCGCGACGGGCGGGTGGAGATCGTGCCGATGGCCGGCACCTGGCAGCGCCAGCATCCGTTGCGGCTCCTGGCCGAGCATCCCACCGACAGTTCGCAGGACCGCACGCTGGAGCTCACCCCGCAGCCGGGCGGCACGTGGATGTCGAGCATGCCGTTCGAGGACGAGCGCCGCCATGACTGGAAGTTCATGCTCAGCGACACCGGCGATACCTGGCGCCTGCGGGCGCGCATGCCCAAGGACCAGCTCTCCGCGGTCCTGACCCCGGCGGTCGGCGCCGAGTAATCGCGGCGATGTCGGTCACGGCGCACGATCCCGGGCGCTGCTTCCATTGCAGCGAACCCCTGCCGCACGATGCGGCCTGGGCCGAGATCGAGGGCCGGCGCCGGGGGTTCTGCTGCGAGGGCTGCCTGTCCGCCGCGGAGTGGATCCGGGCCGCCCATCTCGATGACTACTACCGCCTGCGCAGCGAGGCGGCCGAACGGGTGGGCGACGAGCGTCCCGATTACGCGATCTGGGACCGCGAGGACATCGTGGCCGGGCATGCCCGCGCGCTGGACGATGGCGCCCGCGAGATCACCGTGCTCACCGATGGCATGCGCTGCGCCGCCTGCGCGTGGCTGATCGACAAGGCGCTGCGGCGGGAGGAAGGCGTGGAGGAAGTCACCGCCAACGCCGTGACCGGCCGCATCCGCATCCGCTGGCGGCCGGAGCAGGCGCTGCTTTCCGGCCTGCTCGAGCGCATGGCGCTGCTCGGCTACAAGCCCTACCTCGCCACCGGGCTGGAACGCGAGGAAGCGCGCCGGCGCGATCGCAACCGCTGGATCCTGCGCATCGGCATCGCCGGGCTGGGGGCGATGCAGGCGATGATGTTCGCGGAAGCCCTGTACCTGGACACCGCCGGCGAGATGCCGCCGGCCACGCGCGATTTCTTCCGCTGGATCACCACGCTGGTCTCCGCGCCGGTGGTGTTCTACGCGGGCTGGCCGTTCATCGCCGGCATGTGGCGGGAAATCCGCCAGCGCCACCTCGGCATGGATACGCTGATCGCCACGTCCACGCTGCTGGCATGGTTCGCCAGCGTGTACCAGACCGTGGTCCAGGGCGTGCACGTCTGGTTCGACGCGGCGGTGATGTTCGTGTTCCTGCTGCTGGCGGCGCGGATGATCGAGCAGGGCGCGCGCAAGGCCGCGAGTGCGCAGGTGGATGCGCTGGCGCGGGCGAGGCCGGTGCTGGCGGTACGCGAGAACCCCTTGGCCGAAGGCGGCCGCGAGCAGGTGCCGCTGGCGCGGATCGAGGCCGGCGACATCGTGCGCATCGCGCCGGGCGAACCGGTGCCGGCGGACGGGCGGCTGCTGGATGAAACGGCCGCGTTCGACGAATCCCTGCTCTCTGGCGAATCGACCCCGGTGCGCAAGGCGCCCGGCGCGGCGGTGTATGCGGGCAGCCTGTGCGTGGAGCGGCCGGCGCGCGTCGAGGTGACCCGGATCGGGGCCGATACCCGCTTGTCGGAGTTGGCGCGGCTGGTCGAGGACGCGCAGGCGGCGCGGCCGCGGCTGGCCCATGTCGCCGATGGCATCGCGCACCGCTTCGTGTCCGTGCTGCTGGTCTCCGCGCTTTTCGTCTACCTGTTCTGGCGCTGGCATGATCCGGCCAACGCCTTCGAAGTCACGCTCGCGGTGCTGGTGGTGAGTTGCCCGTGCGCGCTTTCGCTGGCGATTCCCTCGGCGCTGGCATCGGCTCATGGCGCGCTCTCGAAGATCGGCGTGCTGGGCGTGCGGGGCGATGCGCTCGACCGGCTTGCCGAAGTCGATGCACTGGTGTTCGACAAGACCGGCACGCTGACCGATGGCCAGCCGCGCATCGCCGCCATCGAGACGTTCAACGGGCTCGCACGCGACGAGGCGATCGCCATCGCCGCGGCGCTGGAGCGCGACAGCCGCCACCCGCTGGCGCGTGCGTTCGCAGTGATGGCGGACGGGCCGCTGCCGGACGCGGCCGATGTGCACCAGGTCGCCGGCCGCGGCATCGAAGGCGTGGTGGACGAATGCCCGTGGAAGCTCGGGCGCGTGGATTTCGCGGCGGCCCGCGCCAGCGACGAGGGCCATGCCGTGTGGCTGGGCGACGGCGAGCAGCCCTATGCCCGTTTCGCGCTGGCGGAAACCGCGCGCCGCGATGCCGCCGGCGCGATCGTCGCGTTGCAGGATGCCGGCATCGACGTGGAGCTGGCCAGCGGCGATGGCGAAG
>JAEXBT010000173.1 GCA_023393895.1 Pseudomonadota bacterium | reverse complement strand
GCCGGGACCCGCCGGGTCAGCGGGCAGATCTACACCTACAAGCGCAACGGGGTCACCTACGCCACCACGACCCGGCCGGCGGGGATGTCCGCTTCGTCGATGCGGACCATTCCCTACAGCTTCATGGAACGCTGCTTCGCCTGCGGCAGCCGCAGCGGGGTGAACTTCGGGACGCTGCGCCTGAACACCTCGGCGTACCGTGATGAAATCGCCGAAGCCTCCCGCATCCACGGGGTGGAGGAAGCGGTCATCCGCGCGATCATGCACGCGGAATCGGCCTACAACCCGAACGCGCTCTCCCGCGTCGGCGCGCAGGGGCTGATGCAGTTGATGCCGGCCACCGCGCGACGCTTCGGGGTGACCAATGCCTTCGATCCGCGCCAGAACATCCAGGGCGGGGTCCAGTACCTGGCCTGGTTGCTGCGGCGCTTCAAGGGCGACCTGACCCTGGCCGCCGCCGGCTACAACGCGGGCGAGGGCGCGGTGGATCGCCACAAGGGCGTGCCACCGTACAGCGAGACCCAGCGCTACGTGGAGCGCGTGCGGGTGCTGGCCGACCGCTACCGCGGCGAAATCGCCGCCAACTAGGGCCTTGGCGGGCCCGGAATCTTGTCCGGCGCTTTCAGGTTCCGTTACACTTTGTCGTCTTTGTGACCATCCTGCCCGTGCAGGGTGATCGACCGTCATCCGTCAGCATCACTAATCGGAGTGCCGAATGGCCAACGATGAGGTTCACAGCCCGGACAATCCGGGTCGCCGCCGGTTCCTGACCGCCACCACTGCCGTGGTGGGCGCCGTCGGGGCAGGCTTCGCCGCCGTCCCGTTCATCAAGAGCTGGAACCCCAGCGCCCGTGCCAAGCTGGCCGGCGCCCCGGTGATCCGCTCGGTGGCCGACATCGAAGTCGGCAAGCAGATCGAAGTCATGTGGCGCGGCCAGCCGATCTTCGTGGCCCGCCGCAGCCAGGCCATGCTGGACACGCTGTCCGGCCTCGACGGCACGGTGGTGGATCCGGAATCGACCAACCCCGACCAGACGCCGGGCTTCGCCAAGAACCAATACCGCTCGATCAAGCCGGAAATCCTCGTGCTGGTCGGTGTCTGCACCCATCTGGGCTGCGCGCCGCAGTTCCTGCCGGAAGTGAAGCCGCAGGCGTTCGACGCGGACTGGAAGGGCGGCTATTTCTGCCCGTGCCACAAGTCCAAGTACGACATCGCCGGTCGCGTGTACCTGGCGCAGCCGGCGCCGCTCGCGCTGCCGGTGCCGCCGTACCACTTCCAGGACGAGAACACCCTGGTCATCGGCATCGAACCGCAGGGGGCCGCGTAAGCCATGTCGAACTTCATCACCCGCAACGTCAACGACCTGATGGACTGGTTCAATGCGCGTGCGCCCGGCTTCATGCCGTTCTACCGCAAGCACATGTCGGAGTACTACGCTCCGAAGAACTTCAACATCTGGTACATCTTCGGCATCCTGTCGATGGTGGTGCTGGTCAACCAGATCCTGACCGGCATCTTCCTCACGATGCACTTCAAGCCGAGCGCGGCCGAGGCCTTCAACTCGGTCGAGTACATCATGCGCGACGTGGAGTGGGGCTGGCTGATCCGCTACATGCACTCGACCGGCGCCTCGCTGTTCTTCGTGGTGGTCTACCTGCACATGTTCCGCGGGCTCATGTACGGCAGCTACCGCAAGCCGCGCGAGCTGGTCTGGATCCTCGGCATGCTGATCTACCTGGTGCTGATGGCCGAAGCCTTCATGGGCTACGTGCTGCCGTGGGGCCAGATGTCGTTCTGGGGCGCCAAGGTGATCATCTCCCTGTTCGGCGCGGTGCCGGTGATCGGCACCGGCCTGACCGAGTGGATCATGGGCGACTACAACCCGTCCGACGCCACCCTCAACCGCTTCTTCGCCCTGCACGTGATCGCGCTGCCGCTGGTGCTGCTGCTGCTGGTGGTGCTGCACTTGGGCGCGTTGCACGAAGTGGGTTCGAACAACCCCGATGGCGTGGAGATCAAGAAGGGGCCGAAGGGCAACCGCTGGTCGCCGACCGCGCCGGCCGACGGCATCCCGTTCCACCCGTACTACACGGTGAAGGACACGTTCTACGTGGGCTGCTTCCTGATGGTGGCCGCGTTCATCATCTTCTTCGCCCCGGCGTTCGGCGGCCTGTTCCTCGAGCACGACAACTTCACCCCGGCCAACGAGCTGGTGACCCCGGCGCACATCAAGCCGGTGTGGTACTTCACCCCGTACTACGCGATGCTGCGCGTCGTGCCGTCGTTCTTCGGCATCAAGCTGTGGGGCGTGCTGGTGATGTTCGCCGCGATCGCCGTGCTGTTCCTGCTGCCGTGGCTCGACCGCTCGCCGGCCAAGTCCTACCGCTACCGCGGGGTGCTGTCCTGGGTGCTGCTGCTGCTGTTCGCGCTGTCGTTCGTGTGGCTCGCGAAGATCGGTGGCGGCCCGGGCACCGACCCGACCGAGACCGTCGTCGGCCGCATCCTCACCGTCTACTACTTCGCGTTCTTCCTGACCATGCCGATCTGGACCAAGCTCGACAAGACCAAACCGGTGCCTGAGCGCGTGAAGGGAGGGCACTGACATGAAGAAGCACTTCCAGCGCATCGTCTTCGCCCTCGTCGCCGGGCTTGGCTTCTCGGCCGGCGTTCAGGCTGCCGAAGCCGGCGTCACCTTGCAGCCGGCC